>NZ_JADBTR010000059.1:0-64691 GCF_020246065.1 Microcystis sp. M144S2 | reverse complement strand
GCTCGAAAAAGTTTGCCGCACCATCTCTCACTTATTAATAATAATTCCTAGTAAGCTCGCTCCTATCCCTAGTTCTTTCGTTAGCTTTTTGCCTAGAATCGCTAGATCTATTTCTAGTGAGAGAAGCCAGAAGCCTTTGTTAGCAAGTTTTCTAGCTCGCTTGTCCCCCTGTCAGCTAAAAAACTTATTTTGTACAACCACTTATAGCGGTTCTCACACCTGTGTGGCACAGTTTAAACTTTGCTAATTAAGCTTTTCACCATCGATAATGTACCTCTTGCGAACAGGAAACGCTATATATCAAAAATTGTCAATCAAAAAGATTAAAAAATCTCAATCAAAGACAAGTAATACCAGAAAACAGCGATAATTACAAGGAGATGATTAAGAATCATTAAAAGATGTGGTTGTTCTCAAAAGTCTTCTGGAATCATCTGTCATAAGCTGAAGTATAATCAAAACAGAGGAAAGTCGAGGTAATCTCAATGACTACAGTAGAAGACGTTTTGCAAGTTGCCCGCCGACAAATAGGGACAAAAGAAAGTCCTCCGGGTACGAATAGTAACAAGTATGGCAAGTGGTACGGCATGGATCGCGCCCCTTGGTGTGCCATGTTTGTTTCCTACTGTTTTGATAATGCCGGTTTAACCTTCGAATTCCCGAAAGATTTGGGTAGTAACAAGGGATTCGCTTACTGTCCCTATGGGGTAAAGTGGTTTAAAGACCAAGGCCGATGGCACACGGAAAACCCCCGCCCCGGCGATGTCGTCTTCTATATGTTTAATAAAAGAGGAGGGGTATCTGACCATGTGGGTATTGTGGAGAAAGTGCTAGGCAACGATCAAATTCAAGCCATTGAGGGCAATACCAGCACTTCCAGCAACGATAACGGCGGCACCGTCATGCGACGGACAAGAACGAAAAATCAGATTCTCGGTTACGGACGACCAGATTATAATGGCACAGCGCACACTCAAGCGGGAGAATTTCCCTTGCCCCTTCCTCCTTGGGATGGAGAATATATATTTCTGACCAGTCCCCTGATGGAATCGGAAAGTATTCGTCTCTGGCAGAAGTGCATGAAAGAACGAGGCTATCCCATCGAAGTTGATGGCGAGTATGGACCCAATTCAGAGCAAATCTGCCGAGAATTCCAAGCAAAAATGAAATTAGACGTGGATGGTGTTATCGGTCGAGACACTTGGAACGCCTCTTGGCGACAACCCAAGCAATCTCAAGGCAATTTATCTGTTGACCAACCAGTTGATCGCGTTCGTTATCCCCTGCACCATCCCGTACAATTTAGTGGTAGTGCCAAAAATGGTGTAGTCAAAATTCAACTCTGCACCACTTGGGGTGGGGCAGAATTTCTCCTAGGTGGAAAAGTACCCGTTATTAATGGTCAATGGCGTTCCTCCTATCAATTTCAAACGGGTGGCGATCGCAAAATTTTTATCGAGGGACTAGATAGCAACGATAAAGTTATTGATAGCACAGATGTGATCATTAATCTCGATCCCGATGGTAATAATGATGTGGATACTGTCCGCATTACCAGTCCCAAAATTAATCAAGAATTAGATTTAGAATCGTCAGTCATATTTGAGGGGGTCGCCGAGGATACTCGCATCCAGACGATTAAATTGAGAACTCCCTTTGCTAATAAAAATTTCTTTTTAGGAAAAGATATTCCCGTAGATAATGGGCGTTGGCAACACGAATTTAAATTCAGCACGGGAGGCACTCGCAAAATTGTTGCAGAAGGAATTGATGCCTCTGGTCGTCTGATTGATAGTGCCGCCATTGAAATTGTTCTCAAATCCAAAGAATCGGCATCTGTTGCTGGTGTAAGCTCTCCCAATTTGCGTCGGGTTGTTGGCATAGACAAAACCTCAATTTCCTTCCGCAATAAAGTTGTTGAAATTGCTAAAGACTTGGGAGTTAATCCTAATTACCTCATGGCCGCTATGAGTTTTGAAACTGGCGGGACTTTTAGCCCTGCTATCCGCAGTTTCTCCGGTAGTGGTGCCACGGGATTAATTCAATTTATGGGACCGACAGCCCGTTCTTTAGGAACAACTACCACTGCCTTAGCGAAAATGAGTCCAGAAGAACAACTCGATTATGTTAAAAAATACTTCTGGCCCTACAGAAATCGCCTTAAAACTTTAGAAGATGTCTATATGGCAATTCTCTATCCTGCCGCTATTGGCAAGGGGCCAAATCATGTGCTTTTCCGCCAAGGTACTATCAGTTATCAGCAAAATCGAGGGTTAGATGGTCCACCAGTAAAAGGATTTGTTACTGTGGGTGATGCCACCAAAAAAGTTAGTCAAAGATTTGTGTAAGCAGTCTTAATTTCTATCCAACAAGAGAGATTTTCTCAGAAAATAGTAAAGGGTTAATCGAGATTTTCTATTGTCAACGGGCAGGTTTAAAGCTCGATTAACCTAGTCAATTCAGGAGGTTTTTACTTATGAGCTACGCAGGACAAATAACCTTAGAAAATTCCGATTTGCAGATTCCTTCTCTAAAAAATTTTCTTGACAAAATCGCAGATATGATTAGTGGTCATCATCACAATAATGTCAACCTAAACCCAATAGAATCGGAGGTGATTACTGCCGATGAGGACGAAGAAGTTATGGAACCAGGTTGTGTAATTAACAATGATCATTCCGCTCAGGATTTATCTTTTTCTGGAGAGGAAGAATCTCAAGAAGAAGAATTGATCGAATCGGGTGAGGATACTAAATTAGAAAACTCAGAGCCAGTTTCTGATTATGAAGAAGAGGAGGAAATCTGGGAACCAACCCCTGGTTTATCGGCAAAACTAATTACTACTCCTGTGGTAAACCCCGATGAAAAAATAGTGCAGTTACCACCGATAAATTCCTCAATTCCCCTTGATAATGAGGAAGATTTCTGGGAACCAGCTGGTTTTTTTGAAGATGATCAACTTAATAATGCTCTCTCTCCCGTCAGATTAGGCAGTTTTACGGCACTCTTGGCAGCAATTATCTTGGGAGGATTGACAGTTTTAGGTCATACTCAGGCAGCAGAAGCAGAGGCAACCTATGCTTTATTAGGGACGGCTTTTGGCTCCAAAATTGTTCAAAGAACCTCGAAATCAGTCAACTAAATTCTTAGTTAATAATTCATCATTTTTACTCTAGACAGGAGAATTATATCATGGTCGGTACGCCACAAGATACTAACATTGCAACAAAACCGGTAGGATTTTTACAAGATGATAAGGGTAATAATTCATCTATGAGGTTGATGGCAATTATCTCTTTATGTTCAGCGATCTTTTTTAGTGGGGCAGTATTTTGGCGCATCCATCAAAACTATACAGAAAACGCCCGAGAGCAAGCTAGATACCTTAAGTTAATCGAGCAAGAAGTCTCGAAAGACGCTCCTGCTTTAGAGCGAATAATAAGCAGTGTGGAGCGACTTGACCAACTCAATCAAACAGAAAAAGGTGAAGAAGGAATGGCAATTATTTACGCTTTTCTGGGAGCAGCTTTTGGTGGGAAATTTGTTCAGAAACTTGCGGAAGCTAGAGGGTCGCAATCTGCACCTACTAAACCTAAAACGATTGCTAATCCTGGCAGCGGTCTCTAATTAGTTGGCTATAGACAGTAATTTTGATTTGATCTAGATTGATTGCTTTTGAGGTTTAGCATTATGGGCAAATTTTACCCAGTGATGAATAGTATTTCCTTTCTGACAGCTATTATGTTTAGTCTTGTTTTAGTTGTGCAAATACCTCAAAAACGGGAAATGCAACAAGTCCAGCAGCAATCTTTCGAGAAATTACTGTCTCAAGTCAAAGAAAAGTATCCTGATTCTGTCTGATTTATTGACAAAACTTCAACCCTATTCTACCCGTTTACCTGTCCCTTTTTCTCTGGATATTGTTTCTCCAGAGATTCAGATTATTGTGGCCTTTATCCTTGCTGGTTGTGGAGGTTATGGATTACAGTTTTTAGAGACAAAAATGATCTCAAAATCCACTACTATGGAATAAATATTAAAAGCGATTGAGGCTAGTTATATCAGTTATCTAATAGTGAGGTAGGAAGTTTTTGTTTTGGGGGGCAAGTCGTCGATACCAAATTATACTACGACATTTTAAAAGGGTTTTACCATTATTCAGCAAACCCTAATTAGGTAATACTTGGGGAAAAACCGAGATTTTACCCAGATTGAGCGGCTTCTAACCATGATTGTAAACCTTTTTTAGTCGGTGTTCCTTTAGTGGTAAAAGTCCATAGATCTCGTTTATGTTGGGGTCCATAGCTGATATGAATTGGGCGATTAATTCCGTAAAAATAGAGAGAATCAAAGGGTAATTTTTTGTTTAAAATCCAATCTATCAGGCGATCGCTAGTTAAATCGATAATCCGAAAATCACAGGCTGCCCCCAATCGCTGACAATAATATTGACCCTTTTGATTAATTTCGTGAGCGCAATGTTGATCACGACTGGGATCGATTCTACCGTTTTTTAAGCCAGTGATTGGGTCTTTTTTTTGGAGAAATTTTCTCAGATCATTGGAACAAAATCCGTAGGTTAATTCAAATTTTTCTCGACCAAAATTATCAATAATTGGATCGATAATAAAGTGAGCGAGATTTTGCCAAGCGGTTATCGTTGCAGGATTTTTGGGGTAGGGATCGATTTGTGCCGCGTACTTTTGATAGGTTTGGGAACAGGTAGATAATTCCTCTAGGGTTAAATATTTACCAATTAACATAATCATTTATCAGTTTTTAGCTATATCCTATCACCCCATTTAGCTATTTTACCAAAGCTGCTTTTTTGCGACCATAATAAACAGCGATAAAAGCGCTGACATACATCCATAAACTATAGATAATTGCGGGAATAGCCAGATCGGGATTCTTTAATAAACCGGCAGTGATAGCAATAGCTAAAGTGCCGCTTTGAATACCCACTTCAATTGCAATACAAATTCTTTGGGGAATAGTTAATTGAAATAAACGACCACTGAAAAAACCAATTAGGGAAGCAATCGTATTTAAAATGATCACTGCGAGGCCAGTTTGAGCGATAAATAAAGGTAAACGTTCCCATTCTCTCAGGATTAATAAGAAGATAATAACTGCTAGAAAAATCACAGCCAAACGATTAGTTATCGGTTCCAGACTTTTCGCCAGTAAAGGGAAGTAATGGCGGATAGTCATACCCATAACCATGGGTAAAACTATAATCAAAAATATCTGCGCCATAGTGGAACCAATGGGTAGGGAGATGGCGGCACTTTCACCCATAAAATGCTGGAGAATGAAACTAGCTAAAAAAGGTATTGTGAAAATGGTGATGATGCTGCTAAAAGCGGTTAAAGTAACAGAAAGAGCCACATCTCCCTTAGCTAAATAGGTTAAAACATTGGAGGAAGGACCGCCGGGGCAAATGGCGACAATCATTAAACCGACGGCAATTTCTGGACGGAGAGGCAAAAGAGAAGCAATAATAAAACCGATGATCGGTAGAATAATAATTTGATTAACTAAACCGATCAGGACTGCTTTGGGATAACGGGTGATACGCTGAAAATCGGCGAGAATTAATCCTAATCCCATGCCTAACATTAAAACGCCTAGGGCAACGGGTAAGAGGATATTAGTAAAAAAGTTGGCCTGCATGGGATAAAAGCCGAGAAGATGAGCTTATTTTCCCATAAATTGACTAATTTATTCTTGTGCATGGTTCCCGATTTTGCCGACTAAAAAACCCCCAGTGTGCATAGGGGGGTTAAATTGTAGGAGAAATCCAATCATGAGGATTTTTGTCCAGTTTCCCTTCCCGCTCCGGGATGATATTCTAGTCATACTTCAGTTGCTTGGTGGCAACCATGGGATCACAGCTAGGGAACTGCTGATGCGACTGCCACTTTTGACATCACCAATGTCTAGGGAATTTTGCCGCAGGACTTCCATCAAGAATAACGAGGGAAAATTTTCCTTCTAAATCCCACAATCCTTGAATTCCCTTCCGTTGATAAATTGCTAGGGTGACCAAGGTGGTAGATTTTTGGTGAACGATAGGTGAATTTTTGCAGAGTTTTCCCTTCTCGATCGAGGGACAGTTTTCTGTCTTCTAAGTTGTGTGTAAACATAGCAACCCTCAAGAACCCTACATTTTTATTGTACCTTTATTCTTGGTTCGAGTGCGGGAGAATGTAATAATGTGTATTATTCCTCAGAGAAGACTCAACCTTTGTTTGTTTTAAAGGTAGTCGCAAGTGTGAGGGGATTAATTTTCCTGAGCTTGTTCAGCGATTCCCTCAGCAGGATTACCAGTTGACTCTTTGCTTCTTTGTGGGATCTAGTTCGAGGATTTGTCTTGGGTAAAGTAATTGATAAAGTAGCTAATTTCCCCGAATCACTCTCTTTGATAATCCCGATGGATTGTACTTAATTAGGGCTTGCTGAATAAATGTTAAATATAGACAAGGTAAGGGGTTTAGGGGAATATTAGGTGCAAGATTTTGAGAGAATCGTGGTCCAAAACCTTGTATCTTCGGGGCGAAGCATTCGGGCATAACCTATCGCTGAACCGTAGATTTCCTGTCCGAATGCTTCGCCCCTACTTTTTCAGAAACCCCTAATTAAGTTAAGGCAAAAAGGGTTAAATTCTCTAGAATAATTATCCTTAGCACGGCTCATTTTTGAGTGAAAGACTGGCTCCCTTGCTGCCAATGGAGAATAGGAAATCTAGCAAATGTTTCGCACTTTGGCCACCGATAAAATAACCATAGTAATTAGTCATCGATTAGCTCTTTGTCAAGCGGAACTGATGAGCAAACGAGGACAATATCACCCTAATAGTTATCAATCTAAAAAACCCGGTTTGCAAGGGAGATTAAATTGTAGGAGAAATCCAACCTTGGGAATTTTAGTCCAGTTTCCCTCTCTCGCTCCGGAGTGAGAGAATAGTCATACTTAGTTTTTTTGTCCCGATCGAGAGTATTTTCTGAGATAGATCATTGTCGATCTAGGGATAAAAAACAGTAATTTCGCCCGATATAACCTTTTATTTGCCCCTATGACTGTCAAAATCGCTCTTAACCCCAATCAAATCCAAAATCTCGATCTCTCATCTTTAGAGACTATTATTCAAGATTATCAGTCGCGAGCAGCGATCGCCGAACTGGAACAAGCTCTACAATTAGAGATAGATTATCCTCGTGCGGAGGGTGATATGCGGGAATTATCGGAGATAGCGGAAGTTAGGCTGTGGTTTCTGCGTTTAGATGCGGTTTATCCCTGGCTAATCTTTATTCTTGACCCAAAACAGGGAGAAATCGCCCGTTATGCTGCTATGTTGGTTCCCCATCAATTCCATCGCGGGGAAGGAATTCAATATAATCCCGAAGCTTTGGAGATTTTTGTGATGCAAAAACTCTTTATTTTGTCTGATTGGCTGAAAAGTCAGCAAATTCCTGCTTTATCTCGCTTAAAATTTTTCGCTCAACAGTTTGGTTACGATATCGACGAGGAATTTCTCTCTAGTCTCTAAAAGCCTCCCGCGCCGACTAGATAAGGTATGTTTAATATATGACAAGCTACTGTCTCACCCAATTTAGCGCCACCAATACCCCTATCAGAGAATCATGGATACAAAATCCTTTAAACGTACCCTACAGCAATCGGATAACTATAACCGCAAGGGATTCGGTCATAAAGAGGAAGTAATGGATGCGATGACCAATGAGTATCAAAGCGACCTGATCCAAAAAATTCGTGAAAATAATTATCGTTTACAACGGGGTGACGTGACGATCTATCTCGCTCAAGCTTTTGGTTTTTGTTGGGGGGTAGAACGCGCTGTCGCCATGGCCTACGAAACTCGTCAACATTTTCCCCAGGAACGTCTCTGGATTACTAACGAAATTATTCACAATCCCTCGGTTAATCAGCGTCTGCGCTCCATGGCCGTGGGTTTTATTCCGGTGGAAAATGGCCAAAAAGACTTTAGTGTGGTGGAATCGGGGGATGTGGTGATTTTACCTGCTTTTGGGGCCAGTGTCTCGGAAATGAAAATACTTAACGATAAGGGTTGCATGATTGTGGATACCACTTGTCCCTGGGTTTCTAAGGTGTGGAATTCCGTGGAAAAGCACAAAAAAAGCGCCCATACTTCGATTATTCACGGCAAATATAATCACGAAGAAACTATCGCCACTAGCTCTTTTGCCGGCACTTATCTAATCGTTTTAAATTTGGCTCAAGCTAATTATGTCGCTAATTATATTCTCCACGGTGGCGATAAAAACGAGTTCTTAGAGAAGTTTAAAAATGCTCATTCCCAGGGTTTCGATCCCGATCGCGATCTAGATTATATTGGTATTGCCAATCAAACCACGATGCTGAAAAGTGAAACGGAAGAAATTGGCAAACTCTTCGAGCATACTATGTTGAGAAAGTACGGACCGATCGATTTTAAAGATCATTTCATGAGTTTTAATACCATCTGTGATGCCACTCAAGAGCGTCAAGATGCCATGTTTGAACTGGTGAAAGAACCACTTTCTTTAATGGTGGTAATTGGCGGTTATAATTCCTCTAATACCACTCACCTACAGGAAATAGCGATCGAGCGTGCCATTCCCTCCTATCATATCGATAGTGCCGAGCGCATTCTCCCCGGTAATCGCATCGAACATAAACCTTTAGGGGACGATTTAATCATCACTGATAACTGGTTAAATGAGGGAAAAATTATCGTCGGAGTGACTTCTGGCGCTTCCACTCCCGATAAGGTGGTAGAAGAGGTAATCGAGAAAATTTTTGCGCTCAAATCTTCTTTAGTCCAGGGTTAATTAGCCTAGGTGTTAACCTTTGGCAATGGCCGCATCTCAATTTTGGAGAAATATCTATTGCTCACCATCAGTTATTTTTATCCGTGGGATTGCTGACAAATTGACGTTTGGGTTTACCATTATCAGTAGAACCGTTCGGCTCTTCTCGTTTCTCTCTGGAGAGCCAATATTTTCCTAAAAACGGCGGGTTTTATCGATTCCGTAGATAATTCCCGTCACCACGGAAGAGAGAATTAATAACAAAATTAATCCTCCGGGTAAAAAAGATAATATTCCCATGCCGCGCAATATATAAACTAACACGGTCACTAATAGGAAACCGAAAAAAAGAGACTTTAAATAGCTAGAATTTGAGCGCATTTACTTAGATTAACAGTTCCTCTTGAGTTAAGTTTAACTTTTCGGCAATCATTACCAGGATTTTTTCTTCCCTTTTTCCGTTACTGATAGATTCCAGTAACCGGCAATTGAGGATAATTTTTTCCCCGTTGGATAAGGTTAAAATAATCCGTCGGCAATTAGACCCTAAAAAGCCTTTGTAATTTTCTATCTTTGCCTCAACAATTCTCTCTAGAAGATAATAACTTTCACCTCTAAAAGTTAAATGTTGTCGCCTACGGGTTAGGGTAGCGTTGCCTTGATTAAAGACATAACTCTCCCGATAGCTGGCATCATAAAGTAACAATAGACCAGACAATAAGCATAACATACCCCAAAGATAATAGCGATAATTATGGTGGTGTTCTAGCAGTGCTGACAAGGTATCTAGGGGACTTTTGGCAATAATTTCCTGAGTTTTATATCTATTCACAAAACTCTCAAATCGAGTTTTAAAATCACTAGCCGACTGCACATCTCGAAAATTCTCGATGTAGAGATAGTTATTTCTTCCGACCAATAAAACCGTGTTATTAACAGTTTTTTTCTGCTCAACACTGATAAAAACTTCTTGATAGACAGCCGTAGCTTTAATGTGAGTCAAAGAAAAATTTTCCCGACTAGAAACGGGAAAATTATACTCTTGGACATATTGACAATCTATCCTTTTTGTGCCTAACCTAATGCAGTCGAGATAAGCGCGCTGGAAAGAAACCAAATATGCTAAAAAGAGCAAGGGAACCCCAGCCAGAAAAAAACCCAGAAAAGGACGATATTTAGGAGCCTTATTCTCTAACAAGAGTGTAGTCAGCGTTTTTTGCTTAACTCGCATAGGAAACCCTACAGGTACTTTGTTCTAATTGTACTACAGCCTTTCAGCATCCTTCTGAGGATCGATTTATTTAATCTGCCAGGGAAAATTGTAATGATTATTCACGAAAATCTGACATCGGTCTCTAGACTGCCTCTATCTTGACCTTTTTTGTCTGGGTTTGGCACGGTAAAACCCTGTTTATCGAGTTTTTGTAAAGCTTTGGCGTTTTTTGTTTATTGTTTGTATTTAAAGTAAATGTATAAATAAAGCTGTTTTTATAAGTTTTTGCAGATTTCAGAGATTTTATAAGCTCTAAAAAATTATCTTTCTAGTTTTTGCGCGTTTAATCTCACTCTAGCTATAGCATATAAAAATTGAGCCTCTTTCCAAGGAGTGGGTAGATGGTTAATAATGGCGATCAAAGCACTGATAAACAAACTCACCATTCAAGCGCAAATTTAGGAGAACTTCCATGCCTTTAACACTCGCAGTCTACGGAAAAGGTGGCATCGGTAAATCGACAACAAGCTGTAATATTTCGGCCGCTTTAGCCAAAAGAGGCAAAAAAGTACTACAAATAGGTTGTGACCCCAAGCATGATAGCACTTTCACCCTGACAGGCTTTCTGATTCCCACAATCATTGATACCCTGCAAGAAAAAGATTTTCACTACGAAGACATCTGGCCCGAAGACGTTATCTATGACGGTTACGGTGGTGTCAAATGCGTGGAAGCGGGTGGTCCTCCGGCCGGTGCCGGTTGTGGCGGTTACGTCGTCGGGGAAACGGTGAAATTATTAAAAGAATTGAACGCTTTTGATGAATTTGACGTGATTTTGTTCGATGTTTTGGGGGATGTGGTCTGTGGAGGATTTGCCGCACCCTTAAATTACGCCGATTACTGCATAATTGTCACAGATAACGGCTTTGACGCTCTTTTTGCCGCCAATCGCATCGCCGCTTCCGTCCGCGAAAAAGCGCGCACCCATCCCCTGCGACTAGCCGGATTAATTGGTAATCGCACCTCAAAACGCGATTTAATTAATAAATATGTAGATCATGTTCCCATGCCAGTGTTAGAAGTTTTACCCTTAATTGAAGATATTCGCGTCTCCAGAGTTAAAGGTCAAACTCTCTTTGAAATGGCCGACAAGGATCCGATGTTAAGTTATGTTTGTGACTATTATCTCAACATTGCCGATCAGATTTTAGCCAAACCAGAAGGAGTTATTCCCAAAGAATCTGCCGACCGGGAATTATTCACTTTATTATCGGATTTCTATCTTAATGCCGATAAACCCAAAGTTAACGCCGAGGCGGAATTAGATCTAATGATGGTTTAGATTATTTTGTAGGGTGGGTTAGGGACAGCGTAACCCACCAAAAGCCACCAATAAACTCTTTTTCTGGGTGGGTTACAGTGAATAATTAACTTATTAGTTAATAGCCTAACTTATCGTCGCCTAACCCACCCTACCCACGAATTTTATCGAGGACTTGATAATGATCATTTTTTCCTCTCATTGGGAATTCTAATAGAGAGAACATTATTATTCAGTCAAGGGGACAAAATGAGCAACTTTGAGGAATTAAAAGCCACCTTACCAAGGCGATGGTTAGATTACTACCAAAATAATCAAGCTTGGATTAAGTCTTTAATGGATTCTAGAGGCTGGTGGCGAAAAACTCCCGACGGTGGTAAACGTCCCAGTGCTGACATAATTATAGCGGCAGCAACAGCTTTAGAACCTAAGTTATCAGTGTGGATGTATCCCTTTTGTCAACTTAGTTCCGATGGGGACAAACTGGTAGAAGTCTTAGGACTAAATTTTGATTCTGAAAAAAAGGAGTTGGAAAAATCGGAAAAAGAATTACTGATTTCTAATTCGCACACTGAATATCTCAACGGATTCCGAGAAAAACAATTATCAGTCGAAAAAAACAAAGTAATTATTTTTGAGGAATTGCTAAAAATCTTACCAGATAAATGGTTAGATTACTACCAAAACAATCAACCGTGGATTAAGTCTTTAATGGATTCTAAAGATTCGTGGCGAAAAACTCCCGACGGTGGTAAACGTCCTAGTGCTGACATCATTATAGGTGCGATTACCGTTTTAGAATCTCAATTATCAGTGTGGATGTATCCCTTCTGTCAGCTTAATTCCGATGGAAACAAACTTCTAGAAGTTTTAGGATTAAATTTTGATCCTGAGAAGAAACAACTAGAAAAGAAAGAAAGAGACTTAAGTAATTCTTTATATACTACTGAGGATCCTGTACTGCAAAAAATCCGCCAAGAGTTACAACGAGAAAACCTAAATAAACCAAGTTAAAGGAGAACCTAAAAACATGACTGCCACTCAAGAACCGAGCGCTTTACAATTTGATTGTGAAACCGGCAACTATCACACCTTTTGTCCGATTAGCTGTGTTGCTTGGTTATACCAAAAAATCGAAGATAGTTTCTTCCTTGTTATCGGCACAAAAACCTGTGGTTACTTCCTGCAAAATGCCATGGGTGTCATGATTTTCGCCGAACCGCGTTATGCTATGGCCGAATTAGAAGAAGGGGATATTTCCGCTCAACTAAAAGACTACGAAGAACTAAAACGCCTCTGCTTACAAATTAAACGAGATAGAAACCCTAGCGTTATCGTTTTTATCGGTACTTGTACCACCGAAATCATCAAAATGGACTTAGAAGGATTAGCACCGAAACTAGAGTCAGAAATCGGTATTCCTATCGTGACAGCACGCGCTAATGGTTTAGATTATGCCTTTACCCAAGGAGAAGATACCGTCCTCGCTGCCATGGTGCATAAATGTCCCGAAAAAGTTAAGCACGAAGATGAAAAAGAAGAACGGAATGCCATCCAGAAACTCTTAACTTTTGGACGTAAAAAAGAAGAAATTAAACAGGAAGAATCGGAATATAAAGACCATCCTCCTTTAGTTTTATTTGGTTCTGTTCCCGACCCAATTGTGACCAATTTAACCCTAGAACTGAAAAAACAAGGAGTTAAAATTGATGGTTGGTTGCCTGCCAAACGTTTTACTGAATTACCGGTAATTGAAGAAGGTTATTATGTGGCTGGTGTCAATCCTTTTCTATCACGAACTGCCACCACTTTAATGCGTCGTCGTAAGTGTAAATTAATTGGCGCACCCTTTCCCATCGGTCCGGATGGAACTCGCGCTTGGATAGAAAAAATCTGTTCGGTTTTGGGAGTACAACCCCAGGGATTAGAGGAAAGAGAGGCAAAAATTTGGGAAAGTTTAGAGGATTATCTGCAACTTGTGCGCGGTAAATCGGTCTTCTTTATGGGGGATAATTTACTAGAAATTTCTCTGGCACGTTTCCTAATTCGTTGCGGGATGACTTGTGATGAAATCGGTATTCCTTACATGGATAAACGCTACCAAGCGGCCGAATTAGCATTACTAGAAAAAACCTGTAATGATATGGGTGTTCCCATCCCGAAAATTATCGAAAAACCTGATAACTACAATCAGATTCAGCGCATTTACGACTTAAAACCCGATTTAGTGATTACGGGAATGGCCCATGCAAATCCCTTAGAAGCGCGGGGAATTAACACTAAATGGTCGGTAGAATTTACTTTTGCTCAAATTCATGGTTTTACCAATGCGCGAGATATTTTAGAATTAGCTACTCGTCCCCTGCGTCGCAACAATAACCTCAAGGAATTGGGTTGGGATAAGTTAGTTAAAGAGTCGGCAAAAGTGTAAATTTGTTTTCAAAAGGCTACAATCATCAGGTAAGGAAAATCAATTCCTTACCTTTTTTCAGTATTTAGTTCACTTCAATGTCCAATAACTTATCTCACCAAAAACCCTATCATCTCAACTTTAGCCTTGAGGATTTAGGCAAAGTAAAACCGACTATCACCCTATTATCGGGGGAACCAGAACGCTCGCGCTATATTGCTGAAACTTATTTACAAAATGCACGTTTACTATCGGATTATCGCGGATTAAATAGTTATCTTGGCTACCTAGATAATTCCACTCCAATTCTTCTGGCTACCAGTGGCATGGGTGCGCCATCTTTGAGTATTGTGGTTAATGAATTAATACAGGTGGGAATTAAAACTATTATTCGTATCGGTACTTGTGGCGCAATTCAAAATAGAATAAAAATCGGTGATATTATTATCTCGCAAGCGGCTTTATGTAGGCAAGGTGCAGCTAATGATATTGCTCCTCCGGAATATCCGGCAGTGGCGGATCCTTTTTTAACAGTTGCTCTAGTCAAATCGGCTCAATTTTTGGGAGTAAATTATCATGTAGGTATTACCGCTTCTGTGGATAGTTTTTATGAAGGACAGGAAAGAATCCTGTCTTCTGCTAACCCTTATCTTCAGCGCCATTTAGAGGGAATTACGGAAGAATATCGACGTTTAAATATTCTCAATTATGAAATGGAAGCGGGAACTTTATTGAAAATGGCGGGGGTTTATGGATTTACTGCCGCTTGTATTTGTGCTGTGATTGCCGCAAGAAACAAAGAGGAAGGGATTAGTTTAGAAAGCAAACAACAAGCCATCGAAAAAGCGATTCATGTGGCAATATTGACCGTTAGCAACCTCTCCCCATCCTCAATTAATTAATGTTCAGAAATCATTTTCATTAAGACTTCCTCTTTTTCCTGACTTTCGGGATAACAGGAGATAAGTTTAGCGCGTAATTCCTGAATTGATTTAATCACATTATCTGCTAATTCTTGGTCGCCATTGCGCCAGCCAAGGGGTGCTAGATGGGTGCGATTGGCTAAGGGAACTACTGGTTTTAAGAGTTGTTGACTTAGTTCTTTAATGAACCAAGCTACTGTATCTTTAGCCTGTAGATCCTTAGCAAAGGCGATAATTTCCAAGAGTCGAAATAGCTTACTATTGCTAATTAAACAACGGGTTTCCTGCACATTTGGCTGTACGTCTAAACCCAAACTTTGCACTAATTTAGCTAGGGCAGCTATGGGAATTGCGCTATCTATGCCAGCAATTACAGGAGCCAGTAAAAGCGAGGGTTGATTTTTCAGGGATACGGCATGGATATCGGTATTATTCAGCGATTTTTGGATATCTTCGGCTTGATTTTTGCCGACACAACCACTCAAAACCTGTTCTAGTTCTGTGTTTTCCACATCACTTAAAACCTCTAAAAGGGAGATATATTTACACCCTAAACTATGGCCTATCCAAAAATAATTAGGATTACCAGCAGTGGGATCTTCTAAATACAACTCAAGGTTATCTTCATAGCCCAAAAACTTAGCTTCTTCATAAATAGCCTTTCTCAATCCAATCAAATCTTTGACCATTTCTATGGAAACATTCCAATGACGAAAAGTAAAACGATAGGGAATAGCAATAATAGTATAGCCCCGTTCAAAGACTTGTTTGAGCAGATAACGATAGAACAGATTGGGAAAAGTGCCGAAGAAAGCACCACCGATAAAATAGACAACCCCAATCGGTTTAGGATTGATAGCAACCCAGTGAAATTGCAGGGGAATAAACTTAAATTCTGATGTCATTGTTTTTCGGTATGTAATTGTTAATTTGGCAATTAGGGAAACAATCTTATAATGATTAAAAATCTCGGCGGTCAAAATAATCGATCACCTTGTCTAAGTATGGTACATTAATTTGCTCAAAAAAGTGTATTTTGTTGCGAATATGTAATAATTTTTGACAAAAGTAAATTCTCACCCCAAAAAATTCGCTTATTCTTAGTCTTCTAAGCTAATCTTGACCGGATTAACTTGCCATCGGTAAAGTCAAAACCTTTAGCGACGAGACGATTATAAGGTGAGATAATGGGAAAAAATTGGTTTTGGCTTTAAGGATGATATTATGTCAGACGCAACGCAGTTAACACCGGAAAAAATTGCTCAGTACCGTATTGAATTTGCCGACAATGAGAACGCTTTAATTGCACTTGATGTTATTGAGGAATGGGAGGGAGATGGTCAAATCGCCCGAGAATTTAAAAAATAAGTTGACTTTGACAGTTTATTTGACAGTTTAATAGTCAGCGATAGCGCCCTCTATAGCAAAGAGAATTTAAAACTAATGAGAGAAATGCGTTGGTTATCTGGAGTCCCCTTCAGCATTAAAGAGGCTCAAGAGTTAGTCGATAGCATCTCAGAAAAAGAGTTAACCGATTCAGAAATACCAGGTTATTCCTGGAGGGAAACAAGCTCTAACTATGGGGGGATAGAACAAAGATGGTTGCTAGTTGAAAGTCAAGCTAGACAAGAATCAGACTTGAAAAAATTAGAGAAAAAAATCGAGCAAGAAAAGAAAACAGCCCAAGAAAAAATCCGCCAACTATCCCGAGGAGAATTTGAGAATAGAGCGGTGGCGTTGGCGATAGTCAAGGGATTATCTGACTCCTTAAAATATCATCGGTTAACTGAGATTCAAGGGAATTACTTTCAAGCTGACTCGAAGAAATTAAAAGCCAAACTGACCGACAATTCCCCCTCTCAATTCTACCGAATTCAAGCCGAGTTAGAGTTGAATTTGCCAGCCATTGAGAAGCTCAAGAAACGAGCAGGAAGATTCGTTTTAGCGACTAACGATTTGGATAAAAAACGATTAAGCAGTGATGATATACTCAAAAAATATAAAGGGCAACAAGCTCCAGAAAGAGGATTTTCTTTTCTCAAAGACCCCTGCTTTTTTGCCCACAGTGTCTTTCTCAAATCTCCCCATAGAATCGAGGTCATAGCCATGCTTATGGGCTTGTGCCTGCTGGTTTATACTATTGGTGAAAGACAACTTCGTCTGAACTTAAAACAGCAGGAGACGGGACTGAAAAATCCGTTGGGTAAGTTAACTGACCGACCAACATTACGCTGGATATTTCAGAACTTTCAAGGGATTCATCTCCGACCTATTCAAGACAATCAAAAGATTAGCAACTTAACGGATGAGAGGCGCAACATTTTGAGATTTTTTCCCAAACCTTGCCAGGAATATTATCTCTTATCTTGACCAGATGGATTGACTTCAAGGGGTGACAAAACAAAGCGAGCAACTGGAACATCTCCCCCTAGATGTTATACCATTTTTCTTTATTCGTGGCAGGTATCCTACTCCCCTCTCCCAGAACGGTAGAGGGGTTGGGGGTGAGGGCAATTAACCATCTCTGCCATTACTTTAGAAAAATGGTATTAAGTCTGATTGCCCAGTCATTCTCAATAAGCACTGTTTATTGAAAATGACTGGGGGAACCCTGAAATTTTCGGCTTAGTTGGCGGCAGCTTGCCGCCAACTAATACCAATTCTCCAAAGTCTGACTACAGAAGTTTAATCCCCCTAAATCCCCCTTAAAAAGGGTGACTTTAATTCGATGTGTAGTTTTCATTTAGAGAAATGGTATAACTCCTCTAGATAAGTATTTTGACTCATGCCCCTTCCTCTTTTGAGACGTTGTGACACTTAGGGTGCGGAATGTGGGTTCAAAAAGATCGCACTGCATTGATTGAGTGCGATCGCTTTTAGTTATCAATGTTTAAGTAGCGAATTTCTGAGTCAGATTCCTACTTTAATAATGTGCGCGTCAAAGCCGAACCCGCACCCAAAGCACCGATTGCAAGTAAGCTTAGGACTGACGCAGGTTCGGGAACTTTTTCAGGTCCTGGAATCTGGGTTGCTTGCAGCATATTAATTGCCCAGGCTGTTTGCATGGACACACTGCCAAAGGTTCCGCCAGACCAATAATCAGAAATGTTTTGGTGGTCAACAAGGTATTGGGAAAATTCCTCCTACCAGTTCCAGGTACTCCCCGGATCGAGGGGATTCGTTCCCTGACCAAAAAGGTTAGTGATCCTGGTCGTATCGTCCAGGCCGATAGTGCTTTCTAACCCCTTATAGACTGCCCACATACCATAGTAGTCGCCAAAAGTACCACCAGTTCCAGAGGTTTTCCAATTATTGTTGATATAGGTTAGGGCATTCTGGACGCGGGAACTGCTAGTATCTAGGCCAGCAGCGGACATCTGTACCAGTCCCGATCCAGTCCGCAGGGGAGTTGTACTGTTAGGGTCAGTATAGCCCAAGCCGCCCGTCGTGTCATTCTGGCTGTAGTCGATCCAGTTCAGTTGCAGATTCTTCACACTGGTAGGCCAGGTAATACCTGCCCCTTGAGCATACAATCCCGCGAGGGCCGGCCATTGGGAGACCGAGTTATCGGAACTGCCAAAGTTGGGCGTATAGCGCCAGCCGCCAGCATAACCCCCAGTGCCAGTGTCATTCTGTGCGTCAGCCAGGTAATCGATCGCCGACTGAACCACCTGGCCATAGGTTTTGCCGTTGACGAGGGGGTTTGTCGAGCTAATCACCGTACTCAGGGGAGCCGCCTTGATAATAGCAGGCAGGACTAACCCAGTGTTGTAAACCTGATTGTAATCGTTGGGACCGAACCTCAGCCCCACACCCGCACTTTGGGCGTTGCTGAACAGGTAATTCAGTCCGTTAGTCACATTGGCGCTATAGGTCCCCGATGTCGGGGTGTTTCCCTCCTCGATAAATGCCAGCAGGGCAGCGCCAGTTGCGGCAACATCTCCACTACCTCCGTTGTAAATCCACTTCCCATTAGCTTGCTGTTGGGTTACCAGCCAGGCCAAGCCACTGTTGATCGCCGCTTGTTTTTGGGCATTAGTCGCCGCTTGCGTTGCTGCCGGGAAAGCGACAGCACCTGCTAGAGCAAAACCTAGAGCGATCTTGATTGAGTGACTCACTCGCCCAGAAGAGTCATATTTTTCATTTATCATAACTATCTCCCTAATGATTTTTGTGTCCAATTAAAGCGAAATCGCTTACGGAGAAGATGTCGAAACCTGCAAAGAGTTGAGTCTGGTTTATACGCCAGTCATCCCTTTATTTGACCGTTGAAATAAAGAGATTTAAGGACTCAATTTATTCCTTAAATATTTTTCACTCGACTTACATTAAATATAGATAATTGAATTTTGAAAGTCAATCGTATTCATCTATTTTGGCTTAAATTTAAATCTTTTTTTAGAGATATTTTATGAAACAAAATAGACAAAAGTTAACAAAGCTACTCAGATTTTTTCTACAAAGTTGCACATATTTTTAAAGATTTTTTCAAGACTGGTTAAAATTGATATAAAAATTAACATTTTATCGATCTTGCAGTTAACGAAACTTGAAGAATTCTCCCCTTTTTTTTTGTTAAGATTAGTTAATAAACCCAAAAAAAAGAGAGCGCAAGCTCTCCTTTTTGATTATTTGCTAATTTTACTAACTAGCGACAATATATTCCTTGACGTTAGCCCGGCGACGGCGTAAATGAGCCAGGGCCTGATGTTCTAATTGTCGCACTCGTTCCCGACTGATGTTCATTCTCTGGCCGATTTTGGCTAAGGATAACTCTTTACCATCGGTTAAACCAAACCGGAGAGTAATTACTTCCCGTTGTTGGGGAGTTAATTCGGCCAGGAGATTGGCTAAGTCTTGCCGTAATAACTCTTGGGTGATGAAGGTATCGGGAGAAACTCCGCTATCTTCTAATAATTCCGACAATTCCGTATCCTGGTTATCGCCGACGCGCACATCAAGGGAGATGGGTTGACGAGCCATACTGAGATATTCGCGGATTTGAGCGGGTTCTAGATCTAATTCCAGGGCAATCTCGGCAGGGGTAGCACTTCTCCCCAGTTTTTGGGCGAGTTCGCGCTGGGTTCTTTTGATTTTATTCAGTTTTTCGGTGATATGGATGGGTAAACGAATAGTGCGGGCCTGTTGAGCGATCGCACGGGTAATCGCTTGTCGAATCCACCAGTAAGCATAGGTAGAAAATTTATAACCTTTGGTGGGATCAAATTTCTCTACACCCCTTTCTAATCCCAGACTACCCTCTTGAATTAGATCTAGGAATTCCATGTTCCGCTTTTGATATTTTTTGGCGATCGCAACCACCAAGCGGAGGTTAGCTTCAATCATTTTCCGTTTAGCTCGATCGCCAGTTTTCAAGGCGCGATCCAGTTCATTTTCGCTTAAATTCACCGAATCCGCCCACTCCAAGCGCTGTGGTTCCCGTCCTAATTGCTTCGATAGTGCTTCTTTCGCTTCTAACAGGCTCATCATCCGTTGGACTTGTTTGCCGTAAATAATTTCTTGTTCGTGAGTTAGGAGAGGAACTCGCCCAATTTCGTGCAGATAGGTACGCACCATATCGGCATTGAGGGTGGGCTGTGATAGAGTTTGGTTGGTTTTTGCGGTGGGCATTGGTTTGGTGGTGACTCCTTGACACAGAAAAAGTCTGTTACTATTCCGACTCGCGGGTGAGTCTGGCTTATCTGAAGTCGGTATGAGTTTGATTCGGAATTCTTTTGATTGTATCCTGTGCTTTTAGACGCAGACAACCCCCTAAAGGTTCATAGTTAATTCATTCTTTGGTATGATGTTAGGTTTATCCTTTTTCCCCCAACATCTAGAACAAAAGTATTATAGACTAGAACTATCAACTACAATCGCTTGTTTTTGGGTCGCTTTTTCCTGAATCATCGGCAGTGCCGCTTATACTGTTAGGTAAGATTACAAGACAAAAAGGTGGTTTTCCCGATTAGCCTTCAACAATCTGGCTGACTTCCGACCCTTCCACCCTCAGCTTTGAGAGGGAAACTGACAGCCGAGAACCGACTCCTATATATATAATGGCCGATCAACACCAGCAAAGGGAGATGTAATCATTGCGGATTTCCGAACTATTTTCTGTAGTATTTGCTACAAAATGCCAAATTAGCCGCGATTGAGAATCGGGAAAAATTGTTATAAAAATTAGGATTGCTAGGAGGGTAATAACTATCATAGAAACAGCAGGGCGGAGATCGGGATAAATTATCGTTTAAACCAAGCTCGATCGCACTCTCCACAATACCGTTCTGTGGAACTCCTGAACAATGAGGACTTACTATGACTAAAACCGTCGTTATCGATCCCGTCACCCGGATCGAGGGCCATGCCAAGATCTCGATTTTCCTTGACGATGGGGGGGAAGTGGATGATGTGCGTTTTCATGTGGTCGAGTATCGCGGTTTCGAGAAATTCTGCGAGGGACGGCCGATGTGGGAGATGGCGGGAATTACTGCCCGAATTTGCGGGATTTGCCCCGTTAGTCACCTACTTTGTGCCGCCAAAACCGGCGATAAAATTCTAGCGGTGCAAATCCCCCCTGCGGGGGAAAAACTGCGGCGCTTGATGAATTTGGGACAATTAACCCAATCCCATGCTTTAAGCTTTTTCCATCTTAGCAGTCCCGATTTTCTGCTTGGTTGGGAAAGTGACCCCGCCAAACGGAATATTTTCGGTTTAATCGCCGCCGATCCCGACCTAGCGCGAGCAGGCATCCGTTTACGTCAATTTGGACAGAAAGTTATTGAACTTTTGGGGGCGAAAAAAATTCACCCCGCTTGGTCTGTCCCAGGAGGTGTGCGTTCTCCCTTAAGCGAAGAAGGGCGACAATGGATTAAAGAACGACTGCCGGAGTCTAAAGCGACTCTTTACACAGCTTTAAACCTTTTTAAAGGACTTCTAGACAATTTAACCACAGAAATCGCCGCTTTTGGTAATTTCCCTTCCCTGTTTATGGGATTGGTCGGTAAACGGGACGAGTGGGAACACTACGGTGGCCATATTCGTTTTACCGATAGTCAAGGCAATATTGTGGCCGATAACCTGAGCGAAGACAATTATCGCGATTATATCGGCGAATCAGTGGAAAAATGGTCTTATTTGAAGTTTCCCTACTATAAACCCCTCGGTTATCCCAACGGTATCTATCGAGTTGGTCCGTTGGCCCGGTTAAATGTTTGTTCCCATTTTGGCACGGAGGGGGCGGATATGGAGTTACGCGAATATCGCCATCGGGTCGGTGGTGTAGCCACCTCTTCTTTTTACTATCATTATGCTCGTTTAGTGGAGATTTTAGGCTGTTTAGAGCGTATCGAACGTTTAATCGACGATCCCGATATAGTTTCTCAACGCTGCCGGGCCGAAGCAGGAATTAATAATCTGCAAGGGGTGGGAGTTAGTGAAGCGCCCCGGGGTACTTTATTCCATGATTATAAAGTGGATGAAAATGGTTTGATTGAAACGGTGAATTTGATTATTGCCACGGGTAATAATAATTTAGCCATGAATCAAACGGTGAAACAAATCGCCCAACATTATATCCATGGTGGCGAAATTCCCGAAGCGATGTTAAACCGCGTGGAAGCGGGTATTCGTTGCTATGATCCCTGTTTAAGTTGTTCCACTCACGCGATGGGACAAATGCCGCTACAGCTAGAGTTAGTTAATGCAGCCGGTGAGGTGATTAATACTCGACAAAGGGGTTAATTATCTAAGTTGTTAGGGTGTTGGGAAATAGGGCAAATTCCTCCTAACACCCTAGGTCTCGATGACTCGATCGAGGATAATTAGAAAAAGTATTTTGACTCATAACCAAATCTAATCAAGAAGCCCAGTGACGATTCCCCTGCTAGAGTTATTTGTATTCGCCACCGTTTTGTGCGGATTTTTAGGAACATTCCTGAAAAAAAACTTAATCATGAAGATTATCGCCATGGATGTCATGAGTACGGGTGTTATCGCCTACTATGTGGTGATTTCTTCCCGTGACGGTTTGTTTACTCCCATCCTCAGTACAGTTAAACAGCAAGATTACGCCGATCCTGTACCCCAAGCAGTGATTTTAACAGCGATCGTCATCGGTTTTTCCATTCAGGCGTTAATGCTGGTGGGAGTGATGAAATTAGCCAAAGATAACCCCACCCTCGACAGCAGTGAGATAGAAAAAAATAACACACCATGAATACTTTAACGATCGCTTGGATAAGTTTACCCTTTTTGATCGGCTTTATCATCTATTTATTGCCGCGATTAGACAAATATCTGGCTCTCGCCGCCACTATTATCTCTCTCGCCTATTCTCTCCTTCTATTTAGCCAATCCTCCCCCATAACCCTTAACCTACTAGATAATTATGGCGTGAGACTGGTAGCCGATCAGTTAAGTGCCTATTTTATCCTCACTAATGCCCTGGTGACGATGGCAGTTATTTTTTATAACTGGGAAAGTAGCAAAACCGCCTTTTTTTACGCTCAAGCTATCATTCTCCACGGCAGCATTAATTCTGTCTTCGTCTGTGAGGATTTTATTAGCGTTTACGTTGCCCTAGAAGTAATTAGTATTGCCGCTTTTCTGGTGATTGCCTATCCTCGCAGCGATCGCTCTCTCTGGGTTGCCCTGCGTTATCTGTTTATCAGCAATGTGGCGATGTTATTTTACCTAATCGGCGCGGTTTTAGTCTATAAAGCCAATAATTCCTTTGCTTTTGCTGGTTTAAAGGACGCACCTCCCGAAGCCTTGGCTTTAATCTTCATGGGATTATTAGTCAAAGGGGGAATCTTTGTCTCGGGATTATGGCTACCGATGACACACTCGGAATCGGAAACCTCCGTCTCGGCGCTGATGTCGGGGGTGGTGGTAAAAGCTGGCATTTTTCCCCTCCTGCGCTGTGCTTTAATCCTAGAGGATTTGGATGTCCTAATTCGGCTTTTCGGGGTGCTAACGGCGATTTTTGGCGTGTCATACGCAGTGTTTGAAAAGGATAGCAAGCGGATGTTAGCCTTCCATACTATTTCCCAGTTAGGTTTTATTTTAGCCGCCCCGGTAGTCAGTGGTTTTTATACCCTTACCCACGGTTTAGTTAAATCTTGCCTATTTCTGTTAGCGGGAGTTTTACCCAGTCGCAATTTTAAAGAATTACAGCAACAATCGATCCCTAATTCCCTCTGGATTGCCCTAGTGGTTGCTAGTTTTTCTATCTCTGGATTCCCCCTATTATCTGGTTTTGGGGCGAAAGCGTTAACGATGAAAAATTTAGTTCCTTGGCAAGAGATTATGATCAATCTTGTGGCGGTGGGGACGGCGATTTCCTTTGCTAAATTTATCTTTTTACCCCACGCCGGTGGCGAAAGTAAACAGAAGCTAACTATCGGTTTCTGGATAGCAATAATTCTGCTCCTTGCCGCCCTATTTTTATCCAATGCCGTCTATGTTGAAGCTTATAATATCCCCAATATTATCAAAGCTTTAGCTGTCATTGGTGCCGGGTGGTGGTTATATCTGGGAGTTTTCAAAAAGTTATCCCTAAAATTATCGCGAGCCTGGGAACAATTTGATAATCTCGTCGGTATGATGAGTATAATGTTAGTTCTATTGTTTTGGATGGTCTTAGCATGATCGGACATATAATTCTGCGTTTAACTATGTGGTTTTTGCTCACCGCTAATTTTACCCCCGCTAATATTATGATCGGGGTGGCTATTGCTTTTCTTTTGCCCCGTAATTTCGCCTCTAGCGAAACTTTAGGCGATTGGTTAAAGGTAATAATTAAAGTCTTTATAGCTATTCCCCAAGCTTATAAAGAAGCGTTTGAAATTATCTTTCGTCCCCACAAGGAAGAAGAAATTATTTTCGAGAGAATTTCGGGTAAACGTTCACCCAGATTGGCTTTTTGGGATATATTTCTGATTACCTTTACCCCGAAAACTATCGTCACCGAATACAAGGAAAATGAGGGTTATGAAGTTCATGTAATTAAACGGAGTACCCAGGGATGAATATTGTTCTCATTGCCATGATTGTCGCCCTATTAATTCCCCTTTATGAAGTGGCAAAAAATGATGACATCTGGCAAAAAATGGCCGCCTTTGCCAGTGCTTCCAGTAAATCATCGATTATCATTCTAGTGGTGTCGGTTCTGCGGGATGATTGGATGATTGGAGTGGTAGCAGTGATTATTCTCAGTGTCGGTAATGCTGGCTTTATGTTATTAGCACAAATTCTTAAACGACTGAACGAATCATGATTGACATTTTCAGTTATATCTGCATCGCTATCGGAGTTTTTTTCTGGTTTTGGGGAACGGCGCATCTTTTAGACAAGCGCTCGGTATTATATAAATTACATGGTCTATCTGTCGCTGATACTTTGGGTTCGATGGCGATTATTTTCGGGCTACTTTTGAAAGTTCCCCAAAATTGGCCTTTATTATTATTGGCAATAATTTCCCTAGCAATTTGGAACACCATGTTAGGCTACGTTTTAGCTTATACTTCTAGCGATCGAGAGTAGAATTAAAGATGAATGAAAGTTATCTCTATGTTATTGTTGCCCTCTTGCCTTTAACTGCGGCGATGGTGATGTTACAATCTAATCCCTATCAAGCTTTAGTAATTCGCGGGGTTTTAGGGGCAATAGCAGCCTTAGTTTATGCTTTATTAGGGGCGGCAGATGTATCTTTAACCGAGGCTTTGATGGGAACCATGTTAGCCGTAACTCTCTACGCGGTGGCGATTCGTTCTTCTTTAGTGATGCGTTTAGGAGTAATTGCCGAGGAAACCGATACAGTTTTAGAACAGTTAAAAACTCAACTACAAACGGTTTTAAGTAAGCGTTTTATGCGTTTAGAATTAGTTGCCTACAGTGATAAACAAGCTTTGCAACAGGCACTTAGGGATAAAGATATTCATGCCGTCTGTATCCGTCAAGACAATCCAGAAACCATCCCCTACGAAACCACAATTAGATTACCCTATCTCTACGATATTTTTAAAAATGAATTAACGGCAGCCAACACGATTTTAACTTGTATTGAAACCCCAAAATTAGAGGAGAAACACTAATGAAATGGATTTACACTCTAGCCGCCATTGCCTTCGCTGTCAAAATGGTAATTATTCCCAATACTGCTTCCTCTATATTATCCCTAGACATTGTTGAATCCCTGGTGCGCGACGGCGGTGTTCCTAATGCGGTTTCGGTGGTTATTTTTCGTAATCGTCTCTACGATACCATCTATGAAGTGATTGTTTTTACCATTGCCATTATGGGGGCGAATTTTCTTTTAGCCACAGAAAAACCCGCCAGTAAAATCCATCAATTTACCGACCAACCTTCAATTATTTTAGCCCGTTTAGGGGCAACAATTGCCGCTTTAGTGGGCATTGAATTAGCTATCCGCGGACATTTAAGTCCGGGGGGAGGTTTTGCCGCCGGAGTCGCTGGAGGTACGGCAATTGGTTTAATAGCCATTACCTCGTCTCCCGAATGGATGCAAGCAATTTATCGCCGTTGGCAAGCGGCAACATGGGAGAAAATTTCCGTCTTAGTTTTTATTGTTTTAGCCGCCATTACTCTCTCAGGATTTGAGTTACCCCACGGGGAATTAGGTGCGCTATTTAGTGGCGGTATTTTGCCGATACTAAACATTTTAGTCGCCGTTAAAGTAGCTTTAGGTTCCTGGGCAGTAATCCTCGTTTTTATCCGCTATCGCGGTTTATTGTGAGAGGTTAATATGGTCATTTCAATTAATACTAAATCCAGTTATTAAAAAGTGATTATTTATTTTCCGTTTTGCATGAGTGCCTCTCCTGATAAGTAGCCTGTACTCAACGGATTTAGTATAAGATTGATACTATCAACGGGCAGGGTAAGCGCATCTTAACAATCCTTGACAAAATGAACTTTATGTGAGTTGCTTACCCAGAGGACGATTCAAGCATATTTGAGTCGAATTTACCATCTCAATTGTTAAGCAAAAATAGACCAAATGGGTCGATTTCCTAACTATTCTAATTGACTGGTATCATTTGAAATGCCTACGCAGTAAGCGGATCACAAAATTGGCCAATTGTCAATAGCGTTTGAGATGCTCTCACCCTGCCCGCTTCCCCACTTCATAATTCATAATTAATAATTCTCTCTCCCCACTCCCCCACTTCCCCACTTCCCTCTCCCTACCCCCCAATAGCATAAATTAAGTTTTGTATCAATAATTTGCTAATTTTGCTGTTATATGCTATACAGTTACGCATCAAAACAGGATAGAAAAACGAGATTTTCTTAATTACCAGACATTTTCTCAAATTTTATGGCAACTCTCCCAGAGTCAAATTATCCTGAAAGAAATCCTCTCCTAGAAAATCCGACAAGACTCAGAGAAATTGTAGCCATTAATGCTTTTATCCTTGTATTAGGACTTCGATAATGAAAGAATTGGAGCGATACTATAAAGTTTTAGGGTTAGATCATGGGGCATCTCTCGATGAGATCAATCAAGCCTACAAAGATTTGGTGTTTATTTGGCATCCCGATCGCATTCCCAAAGATAATCAGCGTCTTTTGGAAAAAGCCACCGCTAAACTGCAAGAAATTAACCACGCTAGGGAACAATTGCGGCAAATTCATCAAAATTCTCCTAAACGCTCCAATTCCCCCCCTAAAACTGAAAAACAGCCCGCCCACGCCTATAAAACTGCGTCCCCCTATCAGCCTCACCCTAGCCAACCCAGCCAAAATTCCCAAACCCATAGTCAACAAACCCACAGTCAACAAACCCACAGTCAACACAGCCACTCCCAGAATAACCATCAGGTCCACAATCATGCCGCCTGGCGCCCTCACTATCGGGATTTAAACGGAGCCGATTTACAGGGAGCCAACCTGAAGGAAAAAGATTTCTCTAGTCGCAGTCTCATCGGGGCAGATTTAAGCCATGCCGACTTAAGCGATAGCTTCCTGCACAAAGTTAACCTAGAAAAGGCTAATCTGTACAAAGCTAATCTTTTTCGCGCCAATCTCCTCGAAGCTAACCTTAAAGGCGCAAATTTACAGGAAGCCAATCTCATCGGGGCAGATTTAAGCGGGGCGGATCTGTCGGCGGCGGATTTACGCGGGGCAAAAATTGGCTTTGGTAAGCGTATTATGGTGAAATTAACTGGAGCAATTTTAACAGGAACAATTCTCCCCGATGGTTCGATTCATCAATGAATAACCTCTTGCTAATTTTGATTTTTCTTTAATAGGAACTATCACCGGATGGGCATTTATTACACAATCGCTGCTGTTTTCCTAGGAATGCAATTAGCTGCAGAAGAGAATTTATCAGCGGCGAATCCTGATTTTTTACGTCTGCAAAAAGCTCTAGAAAAACACAATTTTATCGTCAAACTTGCCCCGCCACCAGTGCGAGGAGCCTATGGTTTATTTGATAGTAAAACTAGAATTATTTGGATTCATCCCCTAGTTTTTGACTTAGGTATTGCCCGACCAACATTAATTCATGAAGCTGTCCATGCCGCTCAACTTTGTCATGGAGGCAAAACAGTTAAAGCGCTTAATTTAGGCATAGAACCCCCAGCAATGACCAGAAGATTTTTTATGAATTATGAGGGTTTTAGCCGACAAATTGAAGCGGAAGCCTATACTGTTCAAGTTCAGCCCGATGGTCTAGATTTAGTGATTTCTTTACTGCAAAAATATTGTCCTTAGAAAACCTGTCCATAAATCTACCAATCCCGTTCTAATTCTTCGGCTACACGACGATAATCGGCGCTGGCTTCTTGGGCGTTTTTACCGCGCCAATTGGTAATAGCTACCCCGTCTAAAACGGCTTTTTCGTGAGCCTTATAATTTCTGACAAAAGCATGACAGGCGGGAATACCTAATTCTAATAAAGTATTTTGTGCTTCCAAAGTTTCCTTAAGACTACGAGAATCCACTTTTGTTAACAAAACCCGATAGGCAATTCCTAGGGGTTTAACTGCCGTGCGTACCGTGTCAATTAAAGCCATTAAATCCATCGGTGCGGGAGGAGTCGGTAAAATTAAATAATCTGATTCTGCTATTACTGCCGTAAGTAATTCGGAACGCAAAGCTGGTGGTGTGTCAATCACGATCAGATCATACTCGATAATTTGACGCAATTCTCCTAATTTCTCTGTATTAATTTGCTTGGCTAAATCAAATACCATACCCGCTTGATTTCTTTCTACCCACCAAGTGGAGGAACCCTGCGGATCCGCATCCACCAGCAAAACACGCTGATTCTGTCCCCAAATTGCCGCTAAATTAACCGCAGTGGTGGTTTTACCCACACCACCTTTACCGTTGACAACAGCGAGAATTTTTGGGCTATTAGGCTTTAATTGCGAGGTCATTTTCAGTTATCAGTTATTAGTTATCAGTTAAGTAAGTAGGCGTTAAAAGTTATCAGATGCCCCTCTTATTAAGGGGGGATCCCCCCGCCTACCGGCACCCCCCTTATCAAGGGGGGCAGGGGGGATCGAACCTAAAATCTATCTTCAATTTAATTATAACCAGCTACTTATCAGTTATCAGTTATCAGTTACCAGTTATCAGATTTGAGTTTTAAGTTCACTGATTACTGTTTACTGGACGGCTACGCCGTGCCTTTGGCAACACTGAAAAAAAGCTCCCCACTGATTACTGATTACTGTTTACTGATCACTGAATATAACTAACCAGAAAGTTTTTGATCTAAGATTTGGCTAGTTAATTTAGGATCGGCTTTACCGCCGCTTTTTTTCATGACTTGACCGACAAAAAATCCCTTAAGATTGGTTTTACCAGCACGGAATTTTTCTAACTCACTTGGATGGGCGGCGATAATGTCCTCGATCAGTTTTTCGATCGCAGAACTGTCAGAAATTTGTATTAATCCTTTCTTTTCCACCAGCGCTTTGGGTGAACCGCCCTGGGTGAGAAGTTCGGGTAAAATTTCCTTAGCAATTTTGCCACTAATTGTTCCGGTTTCAATCAGTTTAACTAATTCAGCTAAGTCTGACGCTTGCAGGGCGATTTCTGTGATCGTCAGCTTATTATTATTCAAATAAGCGGCGATATCTTGACTGATCCAGTTAGCAACTAATTTCGCATTTGCCCCCGCAATTACGGCAGTTTCAAAATATTCGGCCACGGTGCGATCATCGGTTAAAACCCTGGCATCGTAGGCGGAAAGACCAAATTCTTCTTCATAACGACGACGTTTACGAGCGGGTAATTCCGGTAATTCTTCCGCCCAAGCTTTTAACTGTTCGGGGGAGACTTCTAGGGGGGGTAAATCCGGTTCGGGAAAATAGCGATAATCGCTAGAACCTTCTTTTTTCCGCATACTAATCGTCCGTTGAGTAGCTTCTTCCCAAAGACGGGTTTCCTGTACGATCAATTCCCCATTTTTGATCGCTTCAATTTGTCGATCGATCTCGTATTCTATGGCTTTTTGGATAGCACTAAAGGAGTTCATATTTTTAATTTCTACCTTAGTCCCGAACTTTTCAGTGCCTTTTTTGCGAACGGAAATATTGACATCGCAGCGCAGGGAACCTTCCTGCATATTACCGTCACTGATGCCTAGATAACGCACTAAACGCCTTAATTCTTGGGCATATTCCGCCGCTTCGGCCCCAGTGCGTAAATCCGGTTCCGAGACAATTTCCAATAATGGTACACCTGTACGATTAAAATCCACGAGGGAATGGGTGGAACCGGAGAGACGTTCGCTGCCAGCATGAACCAGTTTTCCCGCGTCTTCTTCCATGTGCAGACGGGTAATGCCGATAATTTTGCGGCTAACCTCCTTAGTTTTTTTATCGACGATCTCGATTTCTAGTTGACCCTGTTCGACAATAGGGAGATCATACTGGGAAATTTGATAATTTTTCGGCAGGTCGGGATAAAAATACTGTTTGCGATCGAATTTGCTATGAGGTGTGATTTTACCATCGATAGCTAATCCCAGTTTAACGGCACTGGCCAGGACTTCTTGGTTAAGGACGGGTAATACCCCCGGATAACCCAAACAGATGGGACAGACGTTAGTATTGGGGGGACTATCGAAGTTGGTGGGACAGGGACAAAATATCTTGCTTTTGGTGTTGAGTTGACAGTGGGTTTCTAAACCGATAATTGCTTCGTATTCAGTGGCAGACATATTTTCTCGCTCTCGCCGACACAGGAATGATCTGTTTAATCATTATAGTCGCGATTCTGGAGCATTCCCTCCCTTCATAAAACTTAATAATGTAGTTACTAATCACTTTAGTCACCTTTAATATAGCCCAAAAAAGATAATTTATTCAACCAATGTCCGCCATTATTTTTAATTTGATCAAAGGCATAAGATTAAAGAAGCTTATCGATAATTTTTCACCGATAAACCTAGCCTTTCTAGTATCGACCACCGACCACCGACTCCCGAAAACGAAAACTTCCCAACTCACCATGAAGATAACCGACATAAATCGTAGCAAAAATTAACTTCTAGAGACGAGATATTTGCTTAGTATAGAAACAGAGAGATTATACCTAAGAACTGACCCCATAACCGCCCAAAAGCAATATAAGCGGCGAAAGTGATCATTTTCTAGGCGAGTAATTGACGATTTTTACTTTTTACTCAATTTTATGTCTTTAACTCTCTCAGAACAACTCAAACGAGAACAATTATCCTACCCTCAAACTCTCCTCCATCATCTGCAAAAGTTACGGCATTTTGTGACAGTAGAAGGAGAGGAGAAATTGCAGCAGTGGAAAAACCTGATTGAAAAGGAGAATTTTCAACCTAGCACCCGTAATTTAGCCTATTATCTCGCCCTGAGACAAGAAGATATCCGGGATTTACAATTAGCTTTAATGCCCTGGGGATTATCTTCCCTAGGTCGGATTGAATCGAAAGTTTTACCGACCCTCGATGCCGTAATTGCCACTTTAGGGGCGGTTTGTCATCAAGAAGCCTCATTATTGCCAAAACATCCGCCTTTAGAGGCATTTTTTCAAGGCGATCAACTTTTAGCCTCCCATAGCGCCGAAGTTTTCGGTCTGCCTTCCCCCCGGCGTCGGGTGCGAATTATGGTGACAATGCCGACGGAGGCGGCAACTGACCCCGATTTTATCGCTCAATTACTGCGTTGCGGGATGGACTGTATTCGCATTAATTGCGCCCATGATGGCCCGAAAGAGTGGCAGGGAATGATCGAAAATCTGCGCGAGGCGGTCAAAAATCCCGAAAATTTAATCAATGGACATACCTGTAAAGTTTATATGGACTTAGCTGGGCCAAAAATCCGTTTAGAAGAGATTTTAGCCCCCCAGTCCCAAACCAGACTATATCAAGGGGATTTTCTCCTCTTAACCACCCAACCGCCCCATACTGCCCATCCTCAGTATTTTCAGGCTAATTGTTCCCAACCGGAAATTATTCCCCAAATTCCCGTCGGGGCGAAAGTTTGGATTGATGATGGTCATATCGGGGCTGAAGTTATTGCCATAATGCCGGAAGGTCTTTTACTAAAAATTACCCACGCCAGAGAGAAAGGGGAAAAACTGAAAGCAGATAAGGGCCTAAATTTCCCCGATACCGTCTTAAATATCGATCCTTTGACCGCAAAAGACCGGCAAGATTTAGATTTTATTGCCGAAAATGCCGATATTATCGGTTACTCTTTTGTACAAAAAGCCAGCGATATCGAGACACTACAGCTAGAGTTACAAAGTCGTTTGGGGGATGCTTGGCGACAAAAAGCAATCGTGGCCAAAATAGAAACACCTTTAGCCGTAAAAAATCTACCGGAATTAATCATTCATGCCGCCGGTAAACAACCTTTTGGGGTGATGATTGCCCGGGGTGATTTGGCCGTAGAAATTGGCTATCAAAGACTCGCAGAAATTCAAGAGGAAATTCTCTGGTTATGCGAAGCGGCCCATATTCCGGTAATTTGGGCTACCCAAGTCCTAGAAAATCTGGTCAAGAAAAGTATTCCCTCCCGGGCCGAGATTACCGATGCCGCTATGGCCGAAAGGGCCGAATGTGTCATGCTGAATAAGGGGGAATATATCCGAGAAGCGGTGGCAATTCTCGATGATGTTTTACAAAGAATGCAGAGCCACCAAGCTAAAAAAACGCCCCAATTACGCGCCCTCCATTCTTGGGTTTAGGCAGTTTCAGTTATTAGTTATTAGTTATCAGTTATTAGTTATCAGTTATCAGTTATCAGTTATCAGTTATCAGTTATCAGGAGATTATTTTTATTTATTCTCCCCAGTTCATAATTCATAATTCATAATTCATAATTACTCACACCTTTTCAACAGGATTGAGAATCAGAGGCAAATTAACGCATATTATTGACCGCACCACTAACCAAACCAGCGCTAACATAGCGACCATAACCATCAAGACGGTTTTGTTGAGCGATTCGGGAGGGATTATTGACGAGATCGGCAACTCCCACACCCATCATCACCACGGAGATAACTGCGATTAAGTAGTTACGGACAAAAGTTGGATTTTGGTGGCTGACTAACATGGTTGTTACCTCTCTTTCCTGTCGATAACCTTAGAATACGAGAGGGTTTGGGGTGATGTCAGTCCCATAATTCCGGGTGACAGAAGTGGAAAAAAGTGGAATCCACAGATAAGCTATGATTTTTTGTCGATTAGAATCGGTAAATAGGGAATCGGGAACAGGAAAAGGGCAATATTCGTCGCTTATATGGTTAAATAATCAGTAAATTGCCTAAAAACTGACATATTCTCCAGAATATGACCCTAGAAACAGCGATTATGACCATAAAATTTTTCTGGCCTTTAGTTTTAGGATTATCTATTGTTATTATTGACAATGGGCAATATTTGAGAGCAGAAACGGTAACTTTGAGCGCCAGTCAACGGCAACAACTGCGATCGCTAGATGCTAAGATTATTTTACCTAACTATATCCCCCCCGGATTTCGGGCCAGCGAGATTAAAATCCTCGCAGAAGAGGGGAAAGGATACGCAGTCCTCTTTGAAAATGCCGAGAATAGCTGTTTTTTGGTGGAAGGAATCGAAAACGCCAGGGGCGATGATGGTTTAGAATTAGAGGGAACCCTAGCGCTCAATTCCCCACTATTTGGAGAAGGATACTGGCTTAATTATGGTACACCCAAAGACTCGGAATTAAGGCAACAATTTCCCGAACCCGATTTGTATTCCGATTGGATGAAAATGGGAGAATATTTTTATCGTCTCAGTGGGGCATTAATTGCCCGGGAGGAGTATGATTATCCTAATTGCCGTCAAGATATTTCCCCATCGGAAGCGGTTAAAATAATCGAATCTTTTGGAGATAACAATTAAATTGAATTTATCTACAGTCATTTCTAATCTACAACAAAAAGGCAAGGAGCGGTTAGCTTGGTCTGATTTTTTTTGGTTAGGATTAGTAATAATTTTGGGACTGGTTATTAGGTTAATACAATTAACGAGCAAACCTCCCTGGACGGATGAATTTGCCACTATGGTTTTTAGTATTGGCAATAATTACCAGATAGTGCCGTTAAATCAAATAATTTCCCTAGACACTTTATTAGCACCTCTCCAGAGCAACCATCAGGCAACTATTGCCGATGTAATTAAATTAGTTATTCAGGAGGACAATCATCCACCTTTATATTTTATTTTCGCCTATCTCTGGAATAAATTATTCTTTGATCGGGGAGAATATGTATCTTTAGAAGGAATGCGATCGCTGGCAGTTTTTTGGGGAGTTATTTCGATTCCTCTAATTTATTTTATCAGTAAATTGGTCTTTAAATCAGGCTCGATCGCTTTTCTGGCGGCGATTTTAATGGCGGTTTCTCCCTATGGGGTTTTTATCTCCCAAGAAGCGCGTCATTATACTTTAGCGGTTGTATTTGTCCTCATATCTTTAGGCTGTTTTCTTAAGGCAAGCAGCAAAATTATCGACCATAAGAGAATATCCCATACTTTGGTTTTTTTCTGGTTAATTGTCAACTGTCTCGGGTTATTAGTTCACTATTTTTTTAGTTTAACTATCCTCGCGGAAGCGATAACTTTATTATTGATTTTATCCAATCAATTCAAACAAAAAAACTTTTGGATAACTAATTGGTGGCGTTTAAGTTTAGTTTTTTTAGGTAACTTGAGCTTTATTATTATTTGGTTTATCACGTTTGTCCCCAAAGATTATGGCAATCAGATGACTGGTTGGATTCAGAGAGACAATGATAGTTTTTTGTCCGTAATTAGCCCCTTTTTTCAATTGCTGGGAACATTAATTACTATGCTTTCCCTGCTCCCCGTTGAATCAGAATCTTTAATAATTATTTTGATTTCTGGGGCAATAATGATCGGGTTTTTTCTCTGGATTATCCCACAATTAAAAACAGCGTGGCTAGACTCCTATAAACCAGAATTAGGCATTCTCTCGGCATTTTTTCTCAGTTCAATTGCTATTTTCTTTGTCATCACTTATCTGCTTTCGATCGATATTACCCGGGGAGCTAGATATAGTTTTGTTTACTTTCCCTCGGTAATTTTAATTCTGGCAATTTTATTAGATAATTGTTGGCAAAGGAAGCAGAAAAGAATAGTAATTATTGTCATTATCATGGCTTTAGTTAGTTCCCTAAGTGTGACTTTTAATTTAGGCTATCGTAAGTATTATCGCCCAGATAAATTAGTTACCACCATCGAAAATAATAGCCGTTATCCGTTAGTAATTGCCACTAGCTATAGGAGTTTGGTGCAGGTGGGAGAAATGATGGGAATTGCTTGGGAATTTAACCAAAGATTTCCCGATAAAAACCCTAAGTTTATCTTAGTTAACCCAGAACAAAAGCCAAATTTTAATCTGTCATCTTCTCTTCCTTTTGAATTATGGTTAATTAATTTCCATTCTTCAATAGATTTATCGGACTGTCAACCTTCAGAGTTATCCTCCAATTATGTAACAGGTTATGAATATCAAAAGTTTCTCTGTGGGCGATCAATGGATTATAATAGTAAAGTTAAGTAGGGCTATTAACTATGATTATTTGGGTAAATGAACAGATTGACCCCTGCGGTTTAGTACAAGCTTGTATTGCCTGTCAAGATGAACAAGCAGCAAAAGATTGTCATCAAAGTTGGTTAACCAATCTTACGGACGAACAAAAACAAGCGGGATGGGTGGCAGTTTTAAGAACCGTAGAATCCTGGGATGATGTACCAGTAAATGCTCTGAAGTTAAGTTATTAACTAGGGTTTGCGGCAAAAAGTTTTGCGTGGGTGTGGGGTGTTTTTAAAGTTGAATGGGGAGTTAATCCCACTATTAACAACGTCAATCGATGACAAAATTTTGGCTGCCAGAGCTTTGAGAGCAAAAACAGGCGAAAAGACAGAAGAGAAAGGAGATATCTGGCTAAAATAACGTCAGTTCGGGTTAGGCAGATTTTACCATGACTTTCAGGAAAGAATAGGACTGACTGGCTAAGGTAAAATTAGGGTTTCGGCTTATCTTGAACTGAGGTTAAAATAAAAAATATTTCAGTTATCAATTTTTCATGAATATCAGACAAGAAATCACTTTATTGATGATGTGCATGGCATTTTCGAGTACATTTTTCGGTGAGGTTTTCGCTGCTCCACGTCTTGACTGGCACAGTGCCGATTTTGAAGGTCTGCGAGTAATTGCCGAGTCAGCTTGGAAGACCGAATACGAAGCAAAGAAACGCGGGGAAGAACTACACTTCAAATATGGATTTCAAAATCTGGGTATTCTTTGGATTCCTTACTATAGTAATCTATCGGGAAAATCGCTCTATCAAACAATTATCGTTCCAGAGGGCAATTGTGATCGATTTTTACAAGAGAATATTCGACGAATCAATCGCGATGCCTACTGCTTTACACCCAGTAATCGTGGTTTAGCCCCCAACCGTCGAGGTGGTCGGATTTTCTAATTTTATATCTCCCTGGCTGTGGTAATTCTCAACTCAATTTTAGAGTGAGCAAGAAGGCTAAAGCCTAAAATAAAAAAGAGGGCAGGTTTTACCCCACCCTTTGATCCTACTTTAAACGAATCACTAATCTGCGATCGGGTTCCACGCCGCGACTTTCCGTGGTTAAATCGTTTTCTTCCTGAAAAAAGGCATGAATTTGGCGACGTTCCGCCGAAGATAGGGCTTTTAATTCTATTTCCTGCCCTGTTTGCCGCACTTGCGTCGCCGCTTGATTCACCCAGTCGAAGAGTTCTGACTGTCTTTGTTGACGATAGCCGTTGATTTCGACAATATAGAACTGATGTTCTGCTGACTCGACACCAATATTTAGAATCGTATTAGCTAGGGATTGAATCGCATCTAGTCCCTCACCCTTGTTAGCGAGGAGGAGTTCCACTTGTTGGGGACTCAATTGACTGCTATCAATAATCAACCAACAGGAGGAAGGTCCAGTTCCCAATTCCTGCACACCAATCTGGACATCTGCGGGCATGGCCATCAACTTTAGCAGTTTTTCCAGCCATTGTTTAGCTTTCTCGCTATTTTGCTCCCATATACTCATTACGATGTTTTTTCCTTTTTCTTGCTAGAACGTTTTTCAAAGGGGAGAGCATCGCGGGATTTTTCCGTTTTTTCCTGTTCCGCTACCAATTTTTGCAGGTTTTCCGGTAACGGTTCCCGCATCAAAATCACCGTTTGAATAGTTTGGAAGATGTTCGCGGTTAAGATATACATCAATACCCCCGCCGGTAAGGGGAAAAACAGGAACATCATACTAAAAATTATCGGGGTGATTTTATTCACCGTTTGCTGTTGTTGGGCTGCCCCCCCCGAAGGCGCGCCGGCACCGGATAACTCTTGGTTAACATAGATACTAATACCGAAAGCGATCACCATCGCCAAAATATCCCAGTGAATTTCACCATTGGCACCGGTTGCCCCAATTCTTCCCAGGGCCTCAATAAAGAGAAAACCCGTATTAGCGGCAATCCCCGGCACGATAACTTTAATACTGGCATCTCCGGGGGCTAAAGCGACGATGGAACCGTCTTCATTAACTTGCACCAGTTCTTGACCTTTAACCACCTCGTAGGTGGGTTTTAGGTTATTTTCGGGTGCTTCCGTGGCTAATTGGCTTAAAGACTTGCCCTGGTCGTTTTGCAGGTCGATTTTTACCTGTTCTCCCGGGGCGATTTTATTGCCTTGGGGTAAAAAAGCGGTGATGGGATAGTGGAGAGACTCGTCAATATAGACGTTTTGGGGTTTGGTGCCATAGGGTTGGCGCTGGACGAGGGCGATTTGTTCGCTTGGCAGCACTTGTAAATCGACGGTATAGTTAATATCCGAGAAGGGGGAACCCCGCAGCGTTGCAAATAAAGCCAAAAGAATCGGCATTTGTAATAACAGGGGTAAACAACCGGCTAGGGGATTGCCCAACTCCTGCATTAATTTGCCCATTTCCTCCTGTTGTTTTTGCGGGTCATTTTTGTAGCGTTGTTGAATTTCTGCCTGTCTTTCCTTCATCAAGGGTTGAGTGATTCGCATTTTTCTCATATTGCGAATCTGGCCGGCACTGAGGGGAAAGACGGCAAATCTCACCACTAGCGTTAAAGCAATGATGGCGAAACCGTAACTATGCACAATCCGAAAGAAAAAATCTAGGATTGGCAACATGATATTTGTGGAAATAAATCCGACTCCAAAATCCATGGGTTTAATCTATGCCTTCTCGTTTAATGGGGTTCACTTGTAACAAATCTAATTTATCGAATCTCGGCGATCGATTATTTTGTTTTATTGACTGATGATCGATTCTAGGGGACGACCGGTTTTATCGGCGACTCTTTCGGCAATATAGTCATGAATTTCCCGGAATTTCGGCATCGCGCGCATTTCTAAACGACTTCTATCCTTGAGAGTTACGACAATATCCCCCCAAACACCAATTCCTCTCGGCATTTTTGCCACTTTTGCCACTTCTGAATAGATAATATCCGTGCGATCGCGTCCCATCCAACCCCCGGTGATCGAAATCCGCCGATCGGTTATCTTATATCTTAACCAGATTGCCCGTACCACTGCCCCAACGGTTAAAGGCAAACAAATCACCGTAAATCCTAGCAGGATATTGATGATTAGGTCGCCGATGTGCGGACCGCCTTCATAAAAAGTTTCTTCTTTAATGCCCATGAATTATATTCGCCTTCACTAACAACTGCTTTAATTCTCGCAAAAAATGTTCATAATTGCACTCGATCGCCCCTGGACGGATAATGATTATCCCTCGCCATCCTGCCGCTATTTCTGGCAATAACTGCCGAATTACCGCTCGTATTTGCCTTTTTAGTCGATTACGAACCACCGCTTTTTTACTAACTTTCTTGCTAATCGAGATACCAAAACGACTCGGTTCGGGGGTATCTAGGCAAGAATCCTCTAAACTAATTAAGGTTAAGTGGGAACCGTGATAACGCTTCCCTGTTCCATAGACAGCTTGAAAATCCTGTCGATGTTTTAAGCGATGAATTTGGGGTAGTCCCACGAAAATTAGTCGGTTCCCAGAATAACCTAAACACTTAAACGATAGCGCCCTCTTTTCCGACGAGCTTTAATCACTTTACGTCCGTTGACGCTACGCATTCTCGCTCTAAATCCGGAAGTGCGCTTCTGTTTGCGCGTGGTTCCTTCTAAAGTACGTTTACTCACTGCTGATTTTTCTCCTTAAGATAGAGTTAGTCTATAGATATAAAGACACAATTTTTGATTATAACAAAATTACTAGGAATTGGGAAGCTCATGGTCAAGCTCCGTTTCGGTCGGGATATCTGTAATTATCTGCCGGTGGCTGAAAAGCGCGAATGGTTAGTCACTAATGGTATTGGTGGTTTTGCTGCGGGAACCGTGGCTGGATTACTAACTCGCTGTTATCATGGCCTCTTGATCGCTGCTTTGGCTCCACCGACGCAAAGAACGCTTCTAGTGACTAAAATCGATGAATCGGTACAATATAACCAAAAACTCTATCATCTGGCCAGCAATCGCTGGTTAGGTGCTACGATCGAACCACAAGGCTATATTAATATCGAAAGTTTTCATCTGGAAGGGACAATTCCCGTCTGGACTTTTATCTGTGGGGATGCCTTACTAGAAAAGCGTATCTGGATGGAACCGGGAGAAAATACCACCTATACTCGCTATACCTACCTTCGCGGCAATTCTCCTTTAACCCTGAATCTCACTGCTTTTGTCAATTATCGTGATTTTCACGGCAATACCCAGAGTTTTAACTGGCAAATGGATATTAGTCCTCTGGAAAAAGGAGTAAGAGTGATTGCATATAACAATGCTGTACCTTTTTATCTATTAATCAGTCAAGGAGAGGTTTTTCCTGCTCATATCTGGTATTATCGCTTTGATTTGGCCGTGGAACGTTATCGTGGTTTAATCGATCGGGAAAATCATCTCCATGGGGCTAGTTTTTCGGCTACTCTTAAAGTGGGAGAATCGGTGACAATTGCCGCTAGTACCCGTCCCGATCCGAATTTAAACGGTCAATCTTCTCTAGAGTCTCGCTATCGCTACGAGAGTAGTCTGATTAATCCCCAGCAGCCGCCATGGATTCAACAACTTACCCTCGCTGCCGACCAGTTTATCGTTAGTCGTCCTCTCCCCGATGAACCAGAGGGCAAAACGATAATCGCGGGTTATCCTTGGTTTGGTGATTGGGGTCGCGATACGATGATCTCCCTAAGAGGATTAACTTTGACTACAGGCAGACCTGCGATCGCGCGTCAGATTTTACTAACTTTTTCCCGTTATCTAGACCGGGGTTTATTGCCGAATTTGCTACCCGATGGCGGAGAAATACCCGAATATAACGCTGTCGATGCTATTCTTTGGTATTTTGAAGCCATTCGTTCCTATTTTAACCAAAGCCAAGATTTTGAGTTTCTCAGAACTATTTATCCCGCTTTAAAGGAAGTGATCGCTTGGTTTCGTTGCGGTACTCGCTACAATATTCACCTAGATGATGATGGTTTGATCTATGCCGGCGAAACGGGAGTACAGTTAACTTGGATGGATGCCAAAGTTGATGATCGGGTGATTACTCCCCGCATCGGCAAACCCGTAGAAATTAATGCCCTTTGGTTCAATGCCCTAAAAATTATGGTTCAATTTGCCCAGTATTTGAGCATGGATGCCACTGATTACGAAAAAATGAGAAAAATGACCTTACAAGGGTTTTCTCGCTTTTGGGACGATTCTCTGGGGTATTGTTATGATGTTTTGGATACGGACAAGGGTAATGATGCCAGTTTACGACCGAATCAACTTTTTGCCGTGTCTTTGTCGGTGGAGGAGTTATTAAATTCCCCACAGAAAAAGGCCATTGTCGATATTTGTGCTTTAAAATTGTTGACTTCTCGCGGTTTGCGATCACTAGATGCCGATCATCCTGATTACCGTGGCGTTTACAGTGGCGATCGCTTAAAAAGAGATAGTGCCTACCATCAGGGAACAGTCTGGGGATGGTTATTAGGGGCATTTATCGAGGCCCATCTGAAAGTCTATCGCGATCCCATCCTAGCTGAGAGTTTTTTAACACCGATGATCGACCATCTTCGGGATAGCTGTATCGGTAATTTAAGTGAAATTTTCGATGGTAATGCTCCTTTTACCCCTAGGGGAGCTTTTGCCCAAGCATGGACGGTGGCAGAGGTGTTAAGGGTTTGGCAAGTGATCCGAGAATTTTCGCCATAATCCTTTAAAATGAGCGATTGTTAGGTGTGTTAGGCCAGCTAAAAGTCCGACCCTAAAAACCTCAGTTCGACCGTTATAGACAAAACTCTCATGCAGAAACCGCAAGTTATTTTTCTCGATGCTGTGGGTACTCTTTTTGGAGTAAAAGGCAGTGTCGGAGCAATTTATAGTCAAATAGCAGCTGATTTTGGGGTAGAGGTGGCGGCCGAGCCTCTAGAACAGTCTTTCTCCGCTATTTTCCCCACTTCTCCCCCCCTAGCTTTTCCTAACGTTGAACTGGCACAAATTCCTCAGTTAGAGTATCGCTGGTGGCGATCGCTGACTGGAGCAGTTTTTAATGATTTAGGTTATCTGGAACGATTTCCCGATTTTGAGGCTTTTTTTGGCGAACTTTATCATCATTTTGCCACGGCCGAGCCTTGGGTCCTGTACGAGGATGTCATTCCCGCTTTAAGACTCTGGCAGATTCAGGGGATCGAGTTGGGCATTATTTCTAATTTTGATAGTCGTATCTATCAAGTTTTGGCCGAATTAGGCTTAGAATATTTTTTTCGATCGATCACGATTTCTTCTCAGGTAGGAGCAGCTAAACCCGCTCCTGAAATTTTTCAGATTGCCCTGGAAAAACATGATTGTCCTCCCGCACAAGCTTGGCATATTGGCGATAGTAAAAAAGAGGACTACCAAGGGGCAAAAGTCTTGGGTATAGAAGCATTTTTAATTAAAAGAGCCAGAGGGTTTGCTGAATAAATCTAAAAACCTTCTCCCCACTTCCCACTTCCCACTTTCAAGTCAGTGGGGATAGGGGATAGGGAGGGAATACAGACCCTACCGGCTAATACCTAACCCTCAAACCAGTTTAATCCCCATCGGGATTTTAGACCGATTCCTGGGATGGAATGGAAGTAGATTCTGACTGATCAGCATTAGGGTCTGTCTCTTTGGGGGCAGCCACTTTTACCAAAGCATGACGCAGAACCTGTTCTCCGAGAGTGTATCCTCGCACTAACTGCTCCACCACCGTGCCTTCGGGATGTTCATCGGTGTACTCCCGCATCATCGCTTCGTGGTAGGTGGGATCAAAGGGTTGACCTTCTGGACGCATGGGGGAAACGCCTAAACGCTTGAGACTGTCCACTAAGGTTTTATAGACCCCTTGGTAACTCTTGTGAATACCCATCTCGCCATCATTAGCTGGTTTAATTTGAGTACGGGCGCGCTCAAAATTATCCACCACACCAAGAATTTCCATCAGGGTTTTGCCCTTGATTTTTGTTTCCAGTTCCTCTTTTTCCTTGGCTGTGCGTTTGCGAAAATTGTCGAACTCGGCTGCTAGAGTGATATAGCGTTTCTTGTAGGCATCAACCTGTTGGGTTTGTTCCTCTAACTGCTGTTTGAGAGTGTCGATTTCCTCTTGTAGAAAATCGATAGTCATTCCCTCCAGAAGGGATTTTCCCTCGCTAGAGGCGGCCTGGTCTTTCACCGTTTTGGCTTGATCAGTGACAGTAGCTTCCGATTGGTTTGCAAGAGATTCAGGGGAATTAGAAAAGGATTCCTGGTTTTCGTCGAAAATTGCTGAGGTATTTGGTTCTGCACTCATGGTATAGGATTTTAGTGGGGAATTTGGCAATATATGACCGTTTAATGCTGATTTTGGTCTTTAAGTACCAGCTAATAATCAAGGTTTAACCCTTAATGTAACATTTTGTGGACAATATCCGTAACTAGATATAGGCAGCCCCGATAAATAATCAGTGATCTGGAAAAATTTTTGCTAGAATGCAATTTTCTCGGTAGAATTGGAGAAATTAAAGGGTAGTGGAGAGGTTAGGAATCGTCTATGACATTTTCTTCCAAGAAAACCCGTGCTGTTGCCCTACGCAATTACTTTTCCCCCTTTGGTAACAAGTTGGTGCAGTCGGGCTATATCGGTGCCGAGCAAATGCAACAGGCCCTGGTGGAAACACGGAAATCGGGACGATCGTTAGTAGAAATATTACAAAAACTAACCGGGCGACCTTTGCCCCCGGATTTACGGCGACAGTATAAGAAAAACCAGTTATTTGAACTAAAAATTCTCTACGGAGTCGAATCGCTCGATCCCGAATTGAGCGATGTGGATGGACTGGAAATAGCCAGGCTAATCGATTCTTTGATTCCGATCGATCTTTGTCGTCGCTATCGTCTCATCCCCCTGCGTCGAATCGAAGGAGAGCCAGCTTCAATTTTGATAGCCATGGTCGATCCCGACAACCTAGAGGCTACGGACGATATTAATCGTATCCTTCGCCCCAGGGAGTTAGGTTTACAGCGTTTAGTGATTACCAGCGAAGATTATGAAAGATTACTGGAAAAATTCCACTGGGCCCAACCGGAACTAGAAAGGGAAAAAGCCAGACTCGAAAAAGAAAAAGAACTGGAAAAACTCTCGGATCTCACCGATATTGTCGCCAGTATTGAGGTGGTCTCTGGTGCTAACGATGAAGTGGCCGATGATCTCGGAGAAGGAGACGCTAATCAAGCCCCCGTCATCAACCTGGTCAATAAAATTCTAGCTAAAGCCCTACAGGAAGGGAGTTCCGATATTCACATCGAACCCCAAGACGAATTCCTGAAAATTCGCTTTCGCAAAGATGGAGTTCTTCATCAAGCTTTTGATCCACTGCCGAAAAGAATTACCCCGGCGGTCACTGCCCGTTTTAAAATCATGGCCGATCTCGATATCGCCGAACGTCGTCTTCCCCAAGATGGTAAAATTCGGCGGATGTATCAAGGGCGGAAAGTGGATTTTCGGGTTAATACCCTGCCCAGTCGCTACGGGGAAAAAGTCTGTTTACGGATTCTCGATAACTCCTCTACCCAGTTGGGTTTAGATAAACTAATCACCGATCAAAAGACCCTGCAAATCGTCCGAGACTTGGCCAGTCATCCTTTTGGTCTGTTGTTGGTGACAGGCCCCACCGGTTCGGGTAAATCCACCACTTTATACTCGGTGTTAGCCGAAAGAAATCACCCTGGGGTCAATATCAGTACCGCCGAAGATCCGATCGAATATTCTCTACCGGGCATCACCCAGGTGCAGGTAATTCGCGAAAAAGGCATGGATTTCGCCTCGATTCTGCGGGCCTTCATGCGACAAGACCCGGATGTGATTCTGGTGGGGGAAACTAGGGACAAGGAAACAGCTAAAACAGCGATCGAGGCCGCCTTAACCGGTCACTTGGTCTTAACTACCCTACACACCAACGATGCCGCAGGTGCGATCGCTCGTCTCGATGAGATGGGGGTTGAAACGTTTATGATTTCTGGTTCTCTGTTGGGAATTTTGGCCCAGCGTCTGGTGCGGCGCGTCTGTACCGAGTGTCGAGTCGCCTATCACCCCACCCAAGAGGAATTGGCTCGTTTTGGTCTTTCCGCTGCCAATGAACAGGAAGTGACCTTTTATAAGGCTAATACCCTGACCATAGCGGAAATTCAACAGGCGCGAAGACAGGGTAATCTCTGCGTCAAGTGTAACGGCAGCGGTTATAAAGGTCGCATCGGTGTTTATGAGGTGATGCAGAATAGTGAACGACTACAGCAATTAATTAACCAAGGGGCAACCACCGATCGCATTAAGGAGGCGGCCGTCGATGAGGGTATGATGACACTCCTAGCCTACAGTTTAAATTTGGTGCGCGAGGGTTACACCACCCTCGAAGAAGTGGAACGGGTGACATTTAGCGATTCTGGTCTGGAAGCGGAATTAAAAGCTAAACGGAAAAGCGGTTTAATCTGTAGTGGTTGTCGCGCCGAACTACAACCAGAATGGCTCGATTGTCCCTATTGTATGAGACCGCGATTTAGTTATTAAGACAGTTTTTCAGTGATCGGTGATCGGGGAAGTCCGGAACAGGCAAAAGTGTTATGAATTTGTCTCCTGACGGAAAAGAGGGTGTAGGGTGTGGGGTGTGGGGTGTAGGGAAAGAAACCTCTTTCATCTGTGGGGGTGAAAATTTTTTCATCGGGACTGGCTCCTATCTCCTTTTCAGTTTTTACTTTATACGATAGATGGAGTTTAACTTATGGACTTAATGATCGAAGATTTAATGGAACAATTGGTGGAGATGGGCGGTTCCGATATGCACATTCAGTCCCGTGCGCCGGTCTATTTTCGCATTAGTGGCAAACTCACCCCGATTAATGAAGAATCTTTAACCCCGCAAGATTGTCAGAAATTGATTTTTAGTATGCTCAATAATACTCAAATAAAAGAGTTAGAGCAGAATTGGGAATTAGACTGTTCCTACGGGGTGAAAGGATTAGCAAGATTTAGGATCAATGTTTATAAAGAAAGGGGAGCCTATGCAGCTTGTTTACGCGCTTTGTCCTCCAAAATTCCTAACTTTGAACAATTAAATTTACCAGAAGTGATCCGAGAATTATCGGAAAGACCGAGGGGATTAATTCTCGTAACTGGACAAACAGGTTCAGGTAAAACTACCACTTTGGCATCAATTTTAGACTTAATTAATCGGACTAGATCTGAACACATTTTGACTGTAGAAGACCCAATTGAATACGTTTTTCCTAATATAAAAAGCCTGTTTCACCAACGACAAAAAGGAGAAGATACCAAGAGTTTTGCTAACGCATTAAGAGCAGCTTTACGAGAAGATCCTGATATTATCCTTGTGGGAGAAATGCGGGATTTAGAAACAATTAGTTTGGCAATTACGGCGGCGGAAACCGGTCACTTAGTCTTCGGAACCCTACACACTAGCTCGGCAGCGGGAACAGTGGATCGGATCATTGACGTTTTCCCCTCTAACCAACAGTCACAAATTCGCGCCATGTTATCCAATTCTTTACTAGCAGTTTTTAGTCAAAACCTAGTCAAGAAAAAAAATCCTAAACCGGGGGAATTTGGCCGGGCAATGGTACAGGAAATCATGGTGGTAACTCCAGCGATCGCTAACCTAATTCGCGAAGGAAAAGCCCCCCAAGTTTACTCAGCAATTCAAACGGGAATGAAGCTAGGAATGCAAACTATGGAACAGGGATTAGCTAATTTAGTTGTTAGCGGTGTTATATCCTTTGAAGAGGCGATTTCTAAAAGTAGTAAACCCGATGAATTACAACGTCTTGTCGCTGGGGCTAGTGTTAACGCCAAAACTAAAGCTCGTTTCTAATGATAAATACTGTTTAAAAAGCATAGGAGATTGGGGAGCGCCGAAGCAGGGACAATAAATAAAAATAATCTCCTGACTCCTGATCGCTGACAGCTAAAAAACTGATAACTAATAACTGATAACTGATTTGTCCTATGCCTACTTTTGTCGCACAAGTTAAAAGCAGCTCTGGAAAAGTTTTCCGAGAGAAAGTTGAAGCTATGTCTCCCGATCATGCCCGAATGATGCTGAAGGCGAAATATGCTGCCGTCGGTAAAGTCAAAAAAGCGGGAGGAGAGATCGATCTTTCTAGTTTAGAGTTGATATTTGCCAGCATTTCCATCAAAGATAAAGCGGTTTTTTCCCGTCAATTTTCGGTAATGATTAATGCTGGTGTGCCGATTGTGAGATGTTTAGGAGTTTTGGCGGATCAATCCAGTAATCCCAAGATGAGAAAAGCACTACAAGCGATTAGTGCCGACGTACAGCAAGGGAGTCCGTTATCGCAAGCCATGGCCAAACATACTGAATGTTTTGATGAACTTTATGTCAGTATGATCGAAGCTGGAGAGACGGGGGGGGTACTCGATGAAGTGCTGCTCCGTCTCTCGAAACTTTTGGAAGATATGGCCCGCTTGAAAAACCAGATTAAATCAGCGATGACCTATCCGGTAGCAGTGGCAATTTTAGCGGTAATTGTGTTTTTCGGGATGACAATCTTTTTAATTCCCGTGTTTGCGAAAATTTTCACCGATTTGAAGGTGCCACTACCAGCTTTAACGCAATTTATGCTCTTTTTAAGTGGTGTGATGCGTAGTTGGTTAATTTTAATTCCGATTGTCACCATTGCTGCCACGGTTTTTTTACTGCGTCGCTATTACAAAACCCCGATAGGTCGTCTGCAAATTGACTGGTTTTTCCTTAAAATGCCCCTTTTTGGTGATTTGAATGAAAAATCGGCTGTGGCTAGATTTTGCCGGGTTTTTGGGACTCTGATGCGTTCTGGTGTCCCGATTTTGAGTTCCCTTGATATAGTTTGTAATACGGTGGGTAATCAGGTAATTGCTAATACGATCGCTGGTGCCAAGACGGAAATTCAGCAGGGGGGAATGATGAGTTTGGCCCTACAAAAAGCCAATGTTTTCCCAGCTTTGGCCATTCAAATGATTAGTATTGGTGAGGAAACGGGAGAATTAGATGCCATGATGATGAAAGTAGCGGATTTCTACGAAGATGAGGTGGAACAGGCCGTTAAAGCTTTAACCAGTATCATTGAACCCTTGATGATGGTCGGTATTGCCGGGATGGTGGGAATTATTCTTCTGTCTATGTACCTGCCTATGTTTAAAATCTTCGATGCCTTGGGATAAGTTTATCAGTGATCAGTTATCAGTGACTATTGCTGGTAGCTTGAAATCAGCCAGATTTTAATTTTCATCTCCTTTTATTTGATTAGGTGAATCTGTGTCTTAGGAAACTTTTGGTTGTTCAAAATTACCGGCCAGCTTTGGTTGATGATTCCTTGGAATTAGTCGATCAAGATTAGCCGACTCTCTGGGGTTAGAGCATAAAGGGAACAATTTACGATGGTTAAGCTCCTAAAATCAAACGCTGACGATGAAAATTAAGCAGCGAAATCTCTTGGCCAGAAACCCTTTCTAACATCTCGACGATATGATCGGGCTGCAGTAAAGTGCCATCATTGCGACAACTGCCCACATAGCACAAAACGGCTTGTTTGTCAACAGTTTTTAACTCTAATTCATATAATTGTTCTCGCAGATTAATCGTGACTTTTTTGCCGGATTTGGTGGTTTTTTCCCGTTCCATCACCGTTGCTTGCTTAATTGCCTCGATCCAATTTTGCCACTGTTGACAGTCAATTCCCTCGCTATTAAAAGTGAGCAAATACTCAGCTTTTTCTAACAAACGGGTGGCAGCAGGGGCATTTAAGGGAATTTCTTCCACCCGATAAACTGGCAAATCTGCGGGTAATTGCGCGCTTAACTGCTGTTTAAAAGTCTCTAAATCCATCACTTTTGTCAATTCAAAATCGACAATCTCACCGCTACTGGTTGCTCCCAAGGATAAGGCATTTGCGATCGAAATGCGCGGACCGGGGTGAAATCCACCGGTAAAGGAAATGGGAATAGCAGCCCGACGGACGACGCGATCAAATAAACGCACGAGATCTAAGTGGCTAACTAGGGATATTTCGCCAATTTTGCCAAACCAAACCCGAATTCTTTGGGTGCGTTCTTGATTAGGTTGAAAATGTCCGGCAAAAGCGGGAATCGGAGGCGCTTCAATGACGATATTATGACCAAAATCGACGCTACAAACGCCACAATGGGAACAACCCTCAAAAGAACAATCGGGAACCGTTGCCGCGTCTAGAGCGCGTTTTAAGTCCTCCTCTAGCCATTTTTTATCGATACCAGTATCGAGATGATCCCAGGGCAAAGGACGCTCTAAAATATCTTTGTCTGTATCGGCAAAAATATTCCATTCTCCCTGTTCTACCTGACGATATTTCCAAGTTAAACCGGATTCTTCGATCGCCTGTGACCATGCTTGATAGGCTTTTTCCGTATTATCCCACCAAGCATCCATCCCGGCTCCCAATTGCCAAGCGCGCAGCACCACTTTCCCTAAACTTCTGTCACCGCGACCGATAAAATCTTCCATGGCCGAGATGCGGACATCGGTATAATTGACTTTTACCCCTCTCATGCCTTGGAATTCCTGTCTTAATAACTCCTGTTTGCGGATAAATTCGGCCGTGGAGACGGAATGCCACTGGAAGGGGGTATGGGGTTTAGGGGTAAAATTCGAGATAGTTAGGGTAAAATCGAGGGGTTTCCGCTTTGGTAAACGACATTCCCGACGCAGCCAGCGCACCGTTTCCGCGATACCAATCACATCCACATCGGTTTCCCCCGGCAAACCGATCATAAAATAGAGTTTAACCTTATCCCAACCCTGTTCGACGGCGGTTTTTATCCCTCTGAGTAATTCTTCGTTGGTTAACCCTTTGTTAATCACATCGCGCATTCGTTGGGTTCCCGCTTCCGGTGCAAAGGTTAAACCCGATTGACGATTGCCCCCAATTATGTTAGCAATATTTTCGTCAAAGCGATCGACTCTTTGACTGGGTAAGGATAGAGATATATTCTCATTCTGGAGACGGTTTTTAATCTCCATACCCACGGCAGGTAGAGCTAGATAATCGGAGCAACTGAGAGATAATAAGGAAAATTCGTTATATCCTGTCGCTCGCATTCCTTTTTCAATCGATTCGATTACTGCTTCCGGTTGCACATCCCGCGCAGGACGGGTTAACATCCCCGGTTGACAAAAACGACATCCCCTAGTGCAACCGCGACGAATTTCCACCACTAGGCGATCATGGACTGTTTCCACGAAGGGAACTAAACCGATAGAATAGGCTGGGATAGGAGTGGCTACCCGGCGTAAAATTCTTTTCGGTACATCGTCACGATTGGGGATAACTGCACCGATTGGGGTGACATCGTAGAAACGCGGGACATATACCCCCGGAATTTGGGCTAAATCTAGTAATAGTTCTTCTTTGCTTAGATTAGCTAGTTTACCTTCTTCTAAAATTAAACCGATTTCTGGCAATAATTCTTCGCCATCACCGAGGGCGATAAAATCAAAAAAGTCGGCGTAGGGTTCGGGGTTAGAGGTGGCAGTTTGTCCCCCGGCAAAAATTAGCGGATAGTTACCCGCATCTCTTGCTCTCCAAGTCAAGGGAATTGCCGCTAGGTCGAGCATTTCTAAAATATTGGTGGCTCCTAGCTCATAACTGAGACTAAAACCCAGAATATCAAAATCTGTGAGGCAACGACGGGATTCTAGGGCAAATAAGGGGGTTTTTGTCTGTTTGAGTTTTTGGGCTAAATCCGGTGCGGGTAAATAAGTGCGATCGCAGAGTTGGCGGGGTTGAGCATTGAGGATATTGTAGAGGATAATATGGCCGAGGTTAGATGCCCCCACTTCGTACACTTCCGGATAGGTTAACACCCAACGAACCACAGCACTTGCCCATTCTTTATGTTTAGCGCCTAACTCGTTGCCCAAATAACGCGCTGGTCGAAAAATGTCGGGGGTAAGCAGTTGGTCTAAAGCAATAGTCACGGCAATCTACCTCAGATATCGTCAGCAATGGGTGCTTTTCTACTATAGCAGCCAGAATCGAGTCAGTTATCAGTTATCAGTTATCACTTATCAGAGTTCAGTTCACTGATTACTGTTTACTGTTCACTGAAAATACTTCCCACTTCCCCATCTCCCTAAAATTCCAGAGGTTATAAGATAATTAAGCGACGATGAAAGAACCGTTAATTGAATTGAGAGGAGTATCGAAAAGATTCGGGGATAATGTTATTCTCGACGGATTAGATTTAACCATTTATCGAGGGGAGGCCCTGGTAATTATCGGGCCGTCGGGAACGGGAAAATCAACGGTTTTACGGTTAATTGCGGGATTAACGGGGATAAATGCTGGAGAAATTCGTATTAAAGGTCAATTGCGTCAGGGATTGCTAGAAGATGGTCGAGAAGCGATGCGAACTTCCTTAGTTTTTCAACAAACGGCCCTGTTTGATTCTCTCACCGTCGGGGAAAATGTCGGTTTTTATCTTTATGAACAAACTAATTTAAAAAAAGCCAGAATTAGGGAATTAGTGGAAAAAAGTCTGGAAATGGTCGGTTTACAGGGAATTAGTGACCTTTATCCTTCGGAACTATCGGGGGGAATGCGTAAACGGGTGGCTTTTGCACGCGCTATTATCACTAATCCCGATAATCCGGCTGATAATCCTGAATTACTGCTGTATGATGAACCTACCGCCGGATTAGACCCGATAGCTTCCACAATTATCGAGGATCTAGTGCGGACTCTCCATGAAAAATCGGGGTCTGCGAACACTTATGTAATGGTTTCTCACCAACAAAGTACCATCCGACGCACCGCCGATCGAGTAGTATTTCTCTATCAGGGAAAAGTGCAATGGCAGGGAGTAGTGGCAGATATCGATCGTACCGATCATCCCATGATCCGGCAATTTTTTAGCGCCAGCATTGAAGGCCCGATTAGGACAATCGTTTAAGCTAGATTAAGCTAAATTAAGAACTATCGAGAATGAGAGAAAAATCATGCAGAGTTCGCGAGCTTTACGGGAAGGAAGACTGGGTTTGTTTGCCCTAGGCGGATTATTGGTCTTTGGGGCGCTCGCTATCTGGGTTCGCGGGGGGGGATTTGGTCAAAGAACCTATCAATTAATCTTCGAGTTTGCCGACGTGGAAGGGTTACAAGTCGGGGCGCCGGTGCGTTTTCGCGGGGTGAGAGTGGGAAGAATTACGAGTTTTATCCCGGGAAGTAATCAAGTGGAAGTTATTGCCGAGATCGCTTCTGCTACTTTAGTTATGCCTAGGAAGGTAACTGTTACTACCAATCTTTCCGGATTAATTGGGGAGGCAGCCATCGATATCACTCCCTTAGTTTCTTTAAGTGCTGAGGCCAAAAATCTCGACCCTCTGGGTCCCGACTGTGATCAACAGTTAATTCTCTGTAATAATACTCGTTTACAGGGGACAACAGGAACACAATTAATGTCTAGTGTTGGTCGTTTAGTTGATACTTTTACCAGTCCTGAATTTGTGGGTAATCTCAATGATGTCACCAAAAATACCGCCATAGCAGCTCAAAAAATCGCCCGTTTATCCGATGATACCTCCCAGACTATCCGTAATGCCCAAAGAGAAATCTCTCGTCTATCTTTGGAATTAGCTACCACCAGTCGCTCGGTCACTAATACGGCTAATAATGCCTCCCGTTTTGTCAATACTTTAGATAATACCGTTCAGGAAAATCGCAGTCAAATCAGCAGAACTTTTCAACAATCTTCCCAATTAGTCGCTAATCTCAATGCTGTTCTCAGCGAAAATCGGGGACAAATTGTTAATACTCTCGATAATATTAATCAAGCTAGTTTAGGTATTGGTAGTCTCGCTAATAATCTCAATAATACCGCCATGAGGTTGAATGCAGGTTTAGATGAAATTGATACTAAACAAGTCATGCAAAATATCGAGACTATTTTGAATAATGCGGTGGAAACATCGAATAATTTACGAGAAATTACTAAAACTATTAACGATCCTGCTACAATTGTCGTGCTGCAAAAAACTCTCGAATCCGCTAGGGTGACTTTTGAAAATACTCAAAAAATCACCTCCGATATCGATGAGTTAATCGGTGATCCCCAATTTCGCGAGAATTTAAGACGTTTAATCGATGGCTTAAGTAATCTGCTTTCTTCCGGGGAACAATTAGAATATAATTTGCGTATCGCTCAAACTTTAGATACCATGACTCAAGAGTTAGCTAAACAAAAAGTTTTGACCATCTCTCGACCTTTAAATCCTAAGCAAATGCAACTCTATCCCCAATTTATCGTTCAACAACCACCCACGAGTGAAAAATGACAAAACAGCACAATTCAAGCGATTTTCAGTGAACAGTAATCAGTGAACTGAAAACTCACATCTGATAACTGATAACTGATAACTGATAACTGATAATAATATGTTGAAATCAATTTGTATTACTCTTGGAACTCGTCCCGAAGCGATTAAATTAGCTCCCGTTATTCGTGCTTTTCAAGAATCGGAACAGTTTCAAACCCATGTAGTTCTGACGGGACAGCATAAAGAAATGGTAGCGCAGGTGATGGAATTATTTGCTTTAAAAGCAGATGAAAATCTCGATATTATGCAAACCCGTCAAACCTTAACTGATATTACTTGCCGCAGTTTACGCGGTTTAGAAACAGTTTTTGAGCGCATAAAACCAGATTTAATTATTGTGCAAGGTGATACTACTACCGCTTTTGCTGCTGCTTTAGCGGCTTTTTATCAACAAATTCCTATCGCCCATGTAGAGGCAGGATTAAGAACTAATGATATCTATAATCCCTATCCCGAAGAAGCTAATCGTCGCCTAATTTCTCAACTGACTACCCTACATTTTGCTCCCACTACTTTAGCCGTGGAAAATTTACAAAAATCTGGGGTGACAGGAAATATTCACCACACCGGCAATACGGTTATTGATGCTTTATTAACCGTAGCCAAAACCGCGCCAGAATGTCAAATTGCGGGCTTAAATTGGTCAGATTATCGGGTTTTATTAGCCACGGTTCACCGCCGGGAAAATTGGGGCGAACCCTTACAGGATATTATCAAAGGATTCACTTTGTTGTTAGAAAAATATGCCGATATAGCCCTATTACTACCCCTCCATCGCAATCCCACCGTCCGAGAACCAATTCAGTCCGCTTTGGGCAATCATCCCAGGGTATTTTTAACTGAACCTCTCGATTATGCCGAGTTAGTGGGCGCGATTCAACGCTGTTATTTATTATTAACTGATTCTGGAGGCATTCAAGAAGAAGCACCGAGTTTAGGAAAACCGGTTTTAGTATTGAGAGAAACCACGGAAAGACCGGAAGCAGTACAAGCGGGAACAGCGAAATTAATTGGGACTAATCCCGAGCAAATTTTAGCCGCAGCGGGAGAATTATTAGGGGATAAAATCGCCTATGATCGTATGGCTAATGCCATTAATCCTTTTGGAGATGGACAAGCATCCCAAAGAATCCTCCAAATCGTCCAAGATTTTTTGGCTTAATTTATGACTACTTGGTTGGGTATCGACCCCGGATTAGCGATTGTCGGTTGGGCTATTCTCCGGGATAATAGTGAGTTAATGCCGATTTTAGTCGATTATGGCACGATCGAAACTTCTAAAAATCTTTCTACTGCCCAGCGTTTGATCGAAATTGAACGGGATTTAAAGGAGTTAATCGCAGAATATAAACCGGGGGAAATTGCCGTGGAAATGCCCTTTTTTAACCGGCAAATCAAGGCAGCTGGTGGAGTCCTGCAAGCATTGGGAATTATCAATCTAGTTAGTTGTCGCGATGGGGGAATTGAACCGATTTTCCTCCATCAAGCTAGTTGGAAATGTCATCTGGGCCATGGTAGGGCTACTAAAGCTGAGGTGTCCGAACAAATTAAGTATTTATTCGGATTGACAAAAATGCCTATTAATGATGCCGTAGATGCTATAGCGATCGCCTACGCCGCTTTTAGTGGCGTTCGTAATCAAATCTCTTGAAGTAATTTGACGTGACAACTAAAAGCTATTTTTAAGCTTGTACTATCTTAGTTCGATGGGAACGACCGCGCCACCAAGCTAGTAGGGTACTAGCGATAAAAATACTCGAATAGGCCCCGGCTACGAAGCCAATAATTAAAGCTAGGGCAAAATATTTTAAGGTGCTGCCACCAAAGAGAAAAATCGCCACCAGAGGCAATAAAGTAGTCAGGGTGGTATTAATCGAACGAGTTAGGGTTTGACTCACCGCGTTATCGACAATTTCATCCACGGATAATTCGGGGGTATTAGCAAAATTTTCCCGCACGCGATCATAAATTACCACTGTGTCATTAACAGAAAAGCCCACAATTGTCAAGAGGGAAACCAAAAATAAACTATCCACTTCTACCCCCGCAATTAAGCCTAAAACCGCAAAGACCCCTAAAGTGATCAAAACGTCGTGCAGCAGGGCGACAATGGCAAAAAAAGCGTAATCCCGTTGAAAACGGAAGCTTAGATAGACAGCAATGCCAAAAAATGACACTAATAAAGCTAAAAATCCCGACCTAAATAATTCTTGACCGATGGTGGGACCGACGGTATCGATTTGACCGGTTTCGGGGTCAAAGGTGCCAATTTTCTCATTTAAGGTGTCGAGTAATTTTGTTCTCTGTTCTTCTGCCAGGGTTTTAGTCCGCACCGATAAAGTATATTTATCCAACACCTGCACACTACTATTACCCAATCCCTCCTCGTCTAAAATCACTTGCACTTCGGCAGTAGTTAAGGGTTTCTCACAGTTATTCTTTTTGGCACAGGCTAATTCTATCTGAATTCTCGTGCCACCAACAAAATCTAAACTCGGTCGCAAAGGCGCTTGAATAGTGAACCAAGAAATCACCATGGCCAAAATACTGCCAATTGTCAGCAGGGCCGAGACTGTCCACCAAAAATTACGCTGTTTTGTAACGTTAAATGCCATATCGATTAAGTAACAAGGAACAAAGGAGACAGGAGTAGGGATATTTTTCAGTTATCAGTAAGCAGTAATCAGTGGGGGAATAACTGGTAACTGATAACCGATTAACACTGTTAACTTAAAACTCCAATCTGATAACTGGTAACTGATAACTGATAACTGATAACTGATAACTGATTATTGGTTTACCGGTAAATTAGGGCAGAAAAGTTGCGGTTTTTGACGGACGCTGGGGACGTTTAACACGGTGATTAACAGGAGAGTACGACTACAGGTTAAAGCGGTAAACATACTCACAGCTACCCCAATGGCTAAAGTTAAAGCAAAACCCTTGACTAATCCTGAACCCAACCAAAATAGGGCAGCACAGGCGATTAAAGTAGTGACATTACTATCGAGAATACTGGAAAAAGCCCGGTAAAATCCCGACTCTACTGCCCGAAATAGGGATTTTCCGGCCCTTAATTCCTCCCGGGTACGCTCAAAAATCAGTACATTTGCATCAACTGCCATGCCGATACTGAGGATAAATCCGGCAATACCGGGTAACGTCATGGTGACTCCCACTAAGGCAAAAGCCCCCAAAGAGAGAATAGTATAGATAATCAGGGAAACATCGGCAATAATCCCGGGTAAACGGTAATAAACCGCCATGAAGATTAAAACTAACAGTAAACCCACTAAACCGGCGTAGATACTGCGACGGATGCTGTCCTGGCCTAAAGTTGCCCCGACGGTGCGAATTTCTTCCACTTTAACGGGGAAAGGTAGGGAACCACCGCGCAATTGAATCGCTAGATCGTTGGCAGTTTCGGCGGTAAAATTACCAGTGATCACAGCCCGGCCTCCAGTGATTCCCGTTTGGGCAAACTCCACACCGACCACAGGGGCGCTAATTAATTCATTATCAAGGAAAATCCCAATACTGCGACCAGTACCCGCGATCGCTTTAGTCAGTTCGGCAAATTTATTGCCCCCTTCCGAATCGAAAGTAATCGCCACTTCCCAGTTAGTGCCTTGAGTGGAACTAATAGTGGCATTTTGCAGATTTTTTCCGGTTAAGTCCACCGACTCAAATAAATTTAAAATTGCCTCTTTAGATTTTTGCAGAGATTGTTCTAGTTCGGCAATTTTAGCGGCATTTTCGGGTTTATTCTCGGCTTTAAGGGCGGCTAATTCCACTTTTTTTTGTTGAAAAATCGAGTATTCAGCCCGAAATTCTCCTTCTGTACCTTGTTTTTGCTGACGAAATTCTAATTGGGCCTGAACATTTAAGTTTCTCTCCGCTTCTTTGGGATTTGTGACCCCTGGTAGTTGCACGATTACCTGATTTTTACTGTCCACAGTCTGCACTAATGATTCAGAAACACCGAGGGCATTAACGCGATTTTCAATCACATTTTGTACGGCTTTTAAATCATTAGGTTGAATGGTTTTGACGGTTTCCGTGGGTTTAACCTGAATGGTTAATTGACTACCACCGCGCAAGTCCAAACCTAATTGTAGGGGTAACTTAATCAGGGTGATGATCGAGGCAACAACCAGGCCGATGATCAGTAACAATAACCAATTTTGTCTCTGCATAACTTCAGTATCAAAAGGAGAATTTTTTAAATGCGATCACCGACCATTTTTTGGACAGCTTCGACAATTTGATTAGGTTGAATAATCGTCAATCTTTCTAGATTACCGTTATAAGGTGTGGGGATATCTTGGGAAGATAATCTTAACACGGGGGCATCCAATTCATCGAATAACTGCTCATTAATTAAAGCAATTAACTCAGAAGCAATTCCCGCAGTTTTCATACATTCTTCCACGATAATCACCCTGTGAGTCTTGCGAATCGAAGCGGCGATCGTCTCCATATCAAAGGGTTTCAGGGAAATTAAATCGATAATTTCTGGATCATAGCCATCTTTTTCTAACTGTTTTAATGCCTGTAAACAGTGATGACGCATCCGCGAATAGGTGAGAATAGTTATATCTTCTCCCTTGCGAACGATTTCCGCTTTATCGAGGGGTAAAAGATACTCGCTATCAGGTAAATTTTCCTTGAGATTATAGAGAAGAACGTGTTCAAAGAAAAGCACGGGGTTATTATCTCTAATCGCCGATTTTAATAAACCTTTGGCATTGTAGGGAGTGGAACAAGCGACAATTTTTAGGCCAGGTACTGCGTGAAAATAGGCCTCTAAACGTTGGGAATGTTCCGCCCCTAATTGTCTCCCCACACCCCCCGGACCACGGATAACCATGGGGATTTTAAAATTACCGCCGGAGGTATAACGTAACATCCCAGCATTGTTGGCAATTTGGTTAAAGGCAAGCAGAAGAAAACCCATATTCATGCCTTCAATAATCGGACGCAATCCCGTCATGGCTGCCCCCACTGCCATGCCCGTAAAACTATTTTCAGCGATGGGAGTATCTAAAACCCTTAAATCGCCATATTTTTTGTAGAGATCTTTGGTAACTTTGTAGGAACCACCGTAATGACCCACATCTTCACCCAAAACAAATACTGTCTGGTCGCGGCCCATTTCCTCATCGATCGCCTGTCGCAAAGCATTAAATAATAGGGTTTCTGCCATATCAAGTCCCCGCTTACAATTCGGTCATCTTATCACTAAACTTATTATCTTACCCCTTTTCTGGCCCGAGGGAATAGGAAGTGGGGAAGTGGGGAGAAGGGAGAATAAATAAAAAGCTATCCCCTGACCCCTGAATACGGCTGCATCTCACATTTGCAGGAATACCGACAATCAGCAATTGTCAGTGACTCTTAGATGACGACAAATGTATCAGCAGCTGCCTGTAAGCATCCCACCGAAAAACTAATGCGCGGGGGGTTGTTTGGGGGGTAGAACCCCCCAAAAGCTGGGATTGAGCGATAAAATCGCAAGTAACGCCCAATTTGAGCAGAGAGTTTCCCTTTAAAAATCCCAACTTAGTAGATTTACAGAAATTGGCTGATGAATAAAAACAATTATGACTATAGATAATAGTCTATTCTAGTTCCCGACAATCGGCCAGCAAAGAACTAAGATCAAGATTAAGGAACCCCCTACCGTTAAAGCTGATGAAATTACCCCGTCTTGCCACTTTAATCATTGGTCTGAGCTTTATTTTCGGATTAATGTTGTGGTTAGTCAACTCTATCTATCGTCTTTACATCCAGATCGCCTTTACCGCTCCTATCTTAGCTAATATTCTGCTTTTGCTGATTATCGGACTGCTGGGTTTGCTAATATACGTTCTTTTGTACTACTTTTATCTGCTGCCCCAGCAGCAAAAAAGTCGCTGCGGATTGCGTTCTTCCTCCCGTCCACCCCTAAAATTACCAGTAGAAAAAACCGAGGCCGCCGGGGAAACCTTAAAAGCTATCCGGCAACAAGTGGAGCAAATTCAAGATAAAGTAACTCAACAGGTTTTTATTAATCGTTCCCAAGAAATTGAGCGAAGTTTAGCCAGAAAAGAAGTTAAAATCATCGTTTTCGGCACAGGATCGGCGGGAAAAACCTCCCTAATTAACGCCCTCATCGGTCAAATGGTGGGCAATGTGGAGGCAACCATGGGAACCACGGAAAAAGGGGAAACCTATAGTTTAAAAATGAAAGGTGTGAATCGGGAAATTCAAATTACCGATACCCCCGGCATTCTCGAAATTGGTGCGGCCGGAGGTCAAAGGGAACAGTTAGCGCGACAATTAGCCACGGAAGCAGATTTACTTTTATTTGTCATCGATAACGATATTCGACAATCGGAATACGGCCCTTTATTGCGTTTAATTGATATTGGTAAACGTTCTCTCTTAGTCTTTAATAAAATCGATCTCTATAGCGACGAAGATCGAGACATTATTTTAAAACAATTACGAGAACGTCTTAAAGGAGTTGTCCTTTCAGCCGATATTATTGCCGTCGCCGCTAATCCCCAACCCCTACAGTTAACCGGGGGACAAATGATCACACCAGAACCGGATATTTTAGCTTTAATTAAACGTTTAGCTTCAGTTTTACGGGCCGAAGGGGAGGATTTAGTGGCGGATAATATACTCTTACAATCCCAAAGATTGGGGGAAGAAGCTAGGAAAATTATCGATCGCCAACGTCGTCGCCAAGCTGATAAAATTATCGATCGCTATCAGTGGATCGGTGCGGGAGTGATTGCAGTGACTCCCTTGCCAGTGTTCGATCTGTTAGCAACGGCGGCGGTTAATGCTCAAATGGTCAGGGAAATTGGTCAAGTTTATGGCTGTGAAATTAACAGCGATCGAGGTAAGGAATTGGCTCTATCTTTGGGCAAAACTCTAGTTAGTTTGGGAGTAGTGAAAGGAGCGGTAGAATTATTAGCCAGAATCCTACAATTAAATTTTACTACCTATATAGTCGGTAAGGCAATTCAAGGGGTCAGTGCCGCCTATTTAACCCGCATTGCCGGCAAAAGTTTTATTGAATATTTCCGTCAGGATCAAGACTGGGGTGACGGTGGTATGACGGAAGTGGTACAAAGACAATTTCAACTTAGTCGCAAGGAAGAATTTATTAAGTCTTTTGTGGCCGATGCGATCGGTAAAGTGGTACAACCTTTTCAGGATGATTGGCAGCAAGAAGAAGTTTTAGAAGCTAGTCGCGAGGATGATTGGTAAAGATCGAACCCGGGAGCAATAGGCAAAATTGTATAGTAATTGTTACAATCGTTTTGGGGTTCCGCAAGGGCAAAAAAAAGATGCGACAGCAAGTTATCGACTGGTTAAAAGAAAACGTCAACGAACACCGTCTGCGCCATATTCTTGGTGTGGAGACCATGTGTATTGATTTAGCTCGTCATCACGATCTCGATCCCGTCCAAGCAGGGCAAGCGGGATTACTACACGATCTGGCTAAATTTTTCAAGCCCAAAAAACTGCTAAAAATGGCGGAATCGGCGGGAATAGACGTGGATAATATCTGTTTATCCCATCCCCACTTACTCCACGCCGATGTCAGTGCAGTTGTCGCCCAAAAAGAATTTAACATTACCGATGAGGAAATTCTCGAAGCGATTCGCAATCATACCCTCGGTAAACCCAATATGAGCGATCTTAGCTGTATAGTCTTTATTGCCGATGCCTTAGAACCCAATCGCGGCGATACACCCGAATTAAACGCCCTACGACAACTCAGCTATCAAAATCTCCATAAAAGCGTTCAACAAACCTGCGATTATTCCCTAAAATATCTTTTAAGTAGCCATTGTCCCATTCATCCCCGCACCGTGCTAACCCGCAACTGGGCGTTACAAATTGTTAAAGAACAACCAACAGAAACTAAAACCATTGATTAACATAATCTCAAGACTCGCTTAAAACCACCTCAGCCAAAGGATAACCACAACCTGAATGACCAATCCCACTGGAATTATTACCCCCGTCGCCGAAAATCTCAAGACCGAAAAATTTCTAGAGACAATTGTCACCGCTGCCGAGGACAAGAAAGCAGGGGACATCGCCATCCTGAAAGTCGCCGATATCTGTTATTTAACCGATTATTTTCTGATTATTACCGGCTATTCTACCACCCAAGTGCGAGCGATCGAGGATGCGATCGAAGCCGCTATGGAACTAGAATGGCAACAATCCCCCCGACAAGTGGAAGGAAAAAGCGAAGGTAGCTGGATCCTGATGGATTATGGTGATATCATTGTCCATATCTTTTTACCAAAAGAGCGAGAATTTTATAATTTAGAAGCATTTTGGGGTCATGCCCAACGTATTCCTCTACCTAGCGACCATTTAGAGGAGTAGAATCCATGAAATCCTCCCTTGATTTCTGTCCCGTCCCGGAAGAACAGCAACCGGTTAACGAGTACGAACAATTAAAAGAATCTTGGTTTTTCCGTTGGGCAACGCTAGATGTAGCCTCTTATACAAAAAAAATTGTCTGGTTATGGTTGTGGACATGGTTAATTGTCGGACCGATTGCCGCCGCTAGTTTTCCCCTTAAAAAAGCCCCTTTTCTCTTCTTCTGCGCGGGGATTTTTGGCTCGACAATTTTGGTAGGATTGGTGTTATTGCGCTTGTATCTGGGCTGGATCTACGTCTATGATCGCTTGCAATCGGAGAAAGTATTTTATGAAGAGTCGGGTTGGTACGATGGCCAAATCTGGACAAAAACCGCCGCCATTTTAACCCGTGATCGTTTAATCGTCTCCTATCAAATCCAGCCCATTCTCCGCCGTTTACAAAAAACCGCCCTGATTTTAGGGGCAATTGTCGCTATCAGTGGTCTTTTCTGGCTATTTTTCACTCACTAACCGCAACCAATCACCAATCTGAATGAATAGGGTAAAACGTTCACCAACCCACCGCTTAGAAATTCATCTCCTCCGGGAAGGCATTATTGAATCGGTTCATCATGTCGAGGCCGCTATTTGCGATGACCGCGGCCGGGTATTATCCACCGCCGGCAGCGCCGAAACTAGCGCCTTTATTCGTTCGGCCCTGAAACCTTTTCAAGCACTGGCTGTCATCAGTACCGGCACCCTCGAACGCTACGATCTCAACGATAAGGATCTAGCCATTATCTGTAGTTCTCACCAAGGCACGGTGGAACACGCCCGTCAAGTCTTTAATATTCTCTGGCGTGCCGATATCGATCCCAACGCCCTGCAATGTCCTCTCCCGGAAGGTAAACCCAGTCGCCTTCAGTACAATTGTTCTGGTAAACACGCCGGGATGTTAGCAGTGTGTCAACAGCGCGGCTGGCCGTTAAATACCTATCTGCGGCGTTCTAGTCAGATACAAAAGCTAATTTTAAGCAAAATTGCCGAATTATTAGGAATGCCGGGGGATGAATTAATCAGCGCCCACGATGACTGCGGTGCGCCCACCTATTCAATGCAGTTGGGGCAAATGGCCCATCTCTACGCCCAGTTAGCCTCTGGCAACCGTTTAGACTTAGAAAGAATCGTCCGGGCGATGACCTATCATCCCCGCATGGTAGCAGGAGAAGGGGCTTTTGATACGGAATTAATGCGGGTTAGCCAAGGGGAAATCGTCAGTAAAGCCGGGGCCGAAGGGATTCAATGTATTGGGCGCGTCGGTGAGGGTTTAGGATTAGCAATAAAAGCTTTAGATGGTTCCAAACGGGCTAAATATGCCGCCGCTTTGCAAATTCTCAAACAGTTAGGCTGGATTACTCCCAATGTGGCCGAATCTCTCTCGGAAAAATTCCTGACAATCGGCAGTTATACCCGCTTGGAAGTGGTGGGAGAAATGGCTTTGTTATAAATAGTGGGTTGACAAAAGCGTAACACATCAAAAACTTTTTTTTGGTGTGTTAGGGCAGTATTTGAATCTTGATTTTTTTCCCTAAAAACAAGGGATTACCCATTTACAATCTATAATCGCCATATATTAAGGAGAATAATTAACTATGACCGAAAATAGAGGCCCGATTCCCGTAGTTGTCAACGGTGCAGCCGGCAAAATGGGACGGGAAGTCATTAAAGCCGTTGCTCGTGCCGACGATATGATCTTAGTGGGTGCAGTGGATCGAAATCCAGCTTTTCGAGGTCAGGATGTGGGAGAAGTGGCCGGTTGTGAACCCCTAGAAGTGCCGATTCTCGACGATTTACAGAGTGTTTTAGTCCTGGCAACTCAGGAAAAAGTGCAGGGGGTGATGGTGGATTTTACCCATCCCGACGGTGTTTATGACAATACCCGCAGTGCGATCGCCTATGGAGTGCGTCCGGTGGTGGGAACTACGGGATTATCGGCGGCACAACTGCAAGATTTAGCCGAATTTGCCGAAAAAGCCAGCACTGGCTGTTTAGTTATCCCCAATTTTTCCATTGGCATGGTTTTACTACAACAGGCTGCCGTGCAAGCATCCCGCTACTTTGATCATGTAGAAATTATCGAACTGCATCACAATCAAAAAGCAGACGCACCCAGTGGCACAGCGATTAAAACCGCCGAATTACTGGCAGAATTAGGTAAAACCTTTAATCCTGCTCAAGTTTCCGAAAAAGAAACCATCCCCGGCGCTAGAGGTGGTTTAACTGCCGAGAACATCCGTATTCATAGCGTGCGTTTACCCGGTTTAATTGCCCATCAGGAAGTCATTTTCGGTTCCCCCGGGGAAATCTATACCCTTCGTCATGATACCAGCGATCGCTCCTGTTATATGCCGGGGGTTCTCCTTTCTATCCGCAAAGTTACTCAGCTGCAATCCCTCGTTTACGGTTTAGAAAAAATCCTCTAAATCGAGATATTTTAGAGGAAGGAGAGGAAAAGGGCAAAGAAGAGAAATCTCGACAAATTGCCCTAAAAATGCTATCTGCTGGCTTTCCTATCCCCAAGCTTTAGACTTAGAGATTGAACAAGTACCACAAGTCATTGAGGGACAAAATTGAGTGAAAACGGACAGTATTTTCTATCGTCTCTTTGAGACTTTTCCTGAAAGTTTCTTTGATTTGCTCAATCTTCCCCCGGAAACCGTCAATCATTATCAATTTTCCTCCCTAGAAGTTAAACAACTCGCTTTTCGTTTAGATGGGGTCTTTCTTCCCGATAACCTCAATGACCCGATTTACTTTGTTGAGGTACAATTTCAAAAAGATGAACGGTTTTACTCCCGCTTTTTTAGTGAAATATTTCTCTATTTTCATCAGAGTGAAAGTAATAACAATTGGCAAGGGGTGATCATTTATCCCCATCGGGAAATTGAAAATAGTCCCAAATCTCGTTATCCTGAGAGGGGGACAAGCGAGCTAGAAGGTAGATAGGGCAAGCGATATTGCTCTTTGTCCTTTGATGTAATCCTTCAACCGATAGCGGCTAATTTGCATTAGCTCTTCTATATTTTTTTGGAACATTTGATGTAGCTGGAG
>NZ_JADBTR010000058.1:0-23051 GCF_020246065.1 Microcystis sp. M144S2 | reverse complement strand
TTAAATGTATCTGGATACACGCCACACAAGCGTTTGAACTCTGTTGGCTTTAAAGTTTTTACTTGTTCGTAAGTCATCTTTCAATCTTAACTCTTGGACTATTTTATCCTATTTTGTCTAGACTTATGCAAGAGATCTAGTGACTCTGAAATTGGTAAAAAAATATGAACAATCGCGTCTAAGCATCTCACAGTTAACCTAATGCGCGGGGGGTTTGGGGGGTAGAACCCCCCAAAAGCTTGGATTGAGTGATAAAACTGAAAAGACCTCTTGCAAAAGTCTTAAGTCGATCCTTGTACAGCAACATTTTTGAAGATTATCAACTACTAATAAATAATTAACTGAAAGTCCCTCCCATTATTGTTTCTATCGTTTGTTTTCGGATTTATGCAAGAGGTCTAAAGTAACACACCCAATTTTAGGAGAAAGTTTCCCCTGAAAAATCCCAAATTAGTAGATTGACAAAAATGATACCAAATCCCTTTTTAATAGTGTGATTAACTCTCAAGTTATGAATTGTTTCTCCCCACACCCCACACCCCACACCCGTTCGGCTGAGCTCACGGCCGAAGCCCACACCCCACACCCGTTCGGCTGAGCTCACGGCCGAAGCCCACACCCCTACCCGCACCGAAAAACTTTTTGCCGCAAACCCCACTTATAAAGCGGTTAGATAGCGGATTTTTTCCAACAATAGGGAGGGTTGAATCGGTTTGAGCAGATAGTCATCAATGCCATGACGACCGAGGAAATTAACGCTGATTTCGGGGGTATCATTCAAGATTAGCACTTTACTGGCTTGAGTTTGGCTGGATTTTTTTAAGAGATGACAGAGATGATATATATCGGGCATTTTTTGATCGACAATTATAATACTTGGCTGCACGATCTCAATTTTTTTGATAGCGGAGACACTATCGATTAACCAAATAACTTGATAATGTGCCACCATCAATAACTCACAAATAAGATTGGCGATTTCTTCGTCACTTTCAATTAAAACTATAGTGGGATGGTGGTGATTAAAATGGGGATTATGATCCGAGGGTTGGGGTTGAGATTTAGGGGGCTTTTGTTGAGGTAAACGGACGGTAAAGATGGAACCTTTATCTAAGCAAGATTCTACCTCGATCGTGCCGCGATGGAGTTCCACTAATTGTTTAGTTAAAGCCAATCCTAATCCCACACCACCATAACGACGTTTACGAGAGCCATCCAACTGGGTAAATTTTTCAAACAGAAGCGGTATTTTTTGAGCAGGAATGCCGATGCCCGTGTCCTCTACCTGAAAAATGACCTGACTGCCTTCTTTCCACAGTCTCAGCGTGACAGCACCCTGTTCGGGGGTAAATTTCAGGGCATTTTTTAACAAGTACAAAAGTATCTGCTGAACTCGATCATAATCGGCGTAAAAATAATGCTCTTTTTCGGTGATTTTCATCTCTAAAATTAGATTAATTTCTTTAATTTCTGCCTCTGTTTTGATAATTTCTAAAACGTGATTACAGAGGTATTTTAGCGAAAATTGTTTAATATCTAAAACGGCTTTTCCTGCCGAAACTTGCGAGAAATTAAGCAAGTCATTGATTAATTCTAATAGTTTATTGCCGTTATCCTGAATAACTTTTAGATAGTTTTTTTGTTTGTCGGGGGGTAAAAAATTATTGGCTGCCGAGCATTTTTGCAGGGTACTGGACAAACCGATAATACAAGTTAGGGGAGTTAATAACTCATGACTAATATTATTTAAAAATTCACTTTTGCAGAGGTTAGCGGCTTCTGCGGCCATTAAAGTATCTTGTAATTCTTGGGTTCTTTCTATTACCCGGCGTTCAAAAATATCTTTTTGCTCCTGTACTTGAGAATATAATTGCGCTTGATAGATAGCGATGGCGAGATGTTCACCAATCTGACCTAAAAATTTCTTTTCTTCTGGCAACCATCGGCGTTTTTCTCCACATTGATGGGCAATTAATAAACCCCATAATTCTTCTTGTACCACAATCGGGGCGATTAATTTTGATCGCACTTGGTGTTGTCGCAAAAATTCCGACAAACAGAAGGAAGAAGAATAGTTAACATCCACATCATCCACGGCCAGAATTAATCCTTGACGATACTTTTCCTTGTATTGGGGAATATAGGAAAAACAATCGTCTTCGGGGGTTAAATTTAACACCGAATTTATCTGGTCAGAAATGCGCGACTCGGAAGTTATTTTTCCCTTTCCCTCACCGATACCGGGGAAAAATTGATAAATTAACAATCGGTCCACTTGCAGAAACTCTCGCGCTTCCCTGACTACGGTTTCCAGAATCACCGGTAACTCCAGACTCTGACGCATTTGGGTGATGACTTGGTTTAATAATCTTTCCTGTTCGATTTGTTGGGATAGGGCAGCTTCCACCGGTTGACATACAGAGAAGATGCGGGGACAACCCCCCTCAGCAGACGGAGAAGAAATTATCGAGAGAATTTTGACTAAAATTTTATTTTGAAAACTGCTGACATTATTGGATAGAGGCAGATTTAAAATTTGATAACCCTGCTGAATTTTTGGGTTGTGGAGAGACTTGACGGACAGTCCTTGCAGAAAATTTTTAATCGTGTTCGCTTCAAAACTAATGCGGACTTCGTACTCAAAGTTATGTGCTTGGGGACTGGCTAACAATAAAGCTTGTAGGTCAGTGGAAAGCAAGAGTTGATAGATTTCCCCCGTCTTTAGGGGCAGCTCTCTTTCACTGAGACTAATCCTCGGCGCTGTCACCTGTATTGCCAACTGTCCCCACCAAGAACGAATTTGTTGGAGGTGAGTAGATGACAACACTTGACAGCAAACATAAGCGGGAGAAGCATTCATTTATCAGTTATCAGTTATCAGTTATCAGTTATCAGTTATCAGTCATCAGTCATCAGTTATCAGTTATCAGAAGGCAGAAGGCAGGAGGCAGGAGATAGAGTGGTGGGGTGTTGGGGTTTTAGGGTTTTAGGGTGTTGGTGTTTTAGGGTTTTGGGGTTTTAGGGTTTTGGGGTTTTAGTTGAAATTCCCCCACTTCCCCACTTCCCCCACTTCCCCCACTTCCCCACTTCCCCACTTCCCACTTCCCACTTCCCAGTCATCAGTAAGGGGACTGGGGTTGGGGTTTTAGTGAAGATTTTTCTTAATCCCTATCCCCTATCCCCTAACACCTATTCCCTATTCTTTAAATTGCCGCAGACAGATATAATCATCTCTATCTACCTAAGAATGATCCCTCGATCGAGACCCTGATTCTCAAAACCTAATCATTATTTAACCTGACTCTCAAAACTTATGCACCGTATTGCTCCCCAAGCGGGTGGTTGGACAGCAGATACCGAAGGGGTGATTATTATTGACCAAAATCCGGCCCCGATTGTTCTCCTCACCATGGCTGATACCGATATTCAAACTCTAGCGGCAGCTATCGACCATCTACCCGATAATTTTCCCGCAATTCGCGCCCTGAATTTATCGCAGTTACAGCAGCAATACAGTATCGATAACTATGGGGACAAGGTACTATCCCAAGCAAGAGTGATTATTCTTCGCTTATTGGGGGGACGGGGGAGTTGGTCCTACGGGTTGGAAGTAGTTAAGGAAATTGTCGAGGAAACTGGTGCGACTTTATTTGTCCTCCCAGGAGAGGATAAACCGGATTTAGAGTTGATGAGTCATTCCACTGCTTCCCTGACTACTGTTAACCAGTTATGGTGCTATTTCACGGAAGCAGGGATAGATAACTGGATTAATGCTGCTAAATTTATCGCGCATACCTGTCTCCATCTCGACTATCCTCCCTCTCCTCCTGGGGTTGTCCCTAGGTTGGGAATCTATTCCCAGACAACCCTATCCCAACCCCAAGCACGGACTTGGATACTTTTCTATCGTTCCCATTATCTCGCAGGTAATACCAAAGCTATCGATGCTTTAATCAGCGCTTTCACCCAAAGAAACATTGAAACTGTCCCTATCTTTCTCTCCTCTCTCCGGGAAATCGAAGTGCAAGAGGAACTATTAACCCTCTTTTCCCACCATCCCCCAGACTTAATTCTCGATACCACTAGCTTCTCTATCCAACGACCAGAAGACAAACAAAATCATCACTTCTGGCAGTCTCTCAATAAACCCATCTTCCAAGTTATCCTCAGCAGCAGCAGTTTAGAAGCTTATCAACAGGGTTATCAAGGTCTTTCCCCCCGGGATGTGGCCATGAATATCGCTTTACCAGAAATGGATGGCAAAATTATCACTCGCGCTATTTCCTTTAAATCTGTCCTCACCCGACATCCCAAACTAGAAACGGAAATAGTTATCTATCAACCCCTCCCCCACCGGGTTGATTTTGTCGCTGATTTAACCGCAAACTATTGTCAACTCTCCTCCCTTCCCAACTCCCAGAAAAAAATTGCTCTCATTTTCCCCAACTATCCGAATAAGGATGGTCGTATCGCTAACGGAGTCGGTTTAGATACTCCCGCTAGTGGTCTGGAAATTCTTCGCGCATTACAAAAACAAGGTTATACCCTCACCGACCTCCCCGACCATAGCGACGAATTAATGCGATTGCTTATTTCCGGTATCACTAATGACTTGGAGACAAGGGAATTAAAACCTATCTATCAATCTCTCTCCCTAGAAGCATATCTAGATTATTTCTCCTCCCTTCCCCCCGATAATCAAAGCGCTCTGCTTGACCGTTGGGGACATCCAGACAGGGATTTTCCTATCCCCGGCATCCAGTTAGGTAATGTCTTTATCGGTATTCAACCTTCTCGCGGTTACGACCTTGACCCGACTCTTAATTATCATTCCCCCGACCTCGAACCTACCCACAGCTATCTCGCTTTTTACCATTGGTTACGACAGGAATTCCAAGTCACTGCTGTGATTAATCTCGGTAAACACGGCAATTTAGAATGGCTACCCGGGAAGAGTCTCGCTCTTTCTCCCAATTGTTATCCCGAAATTGCTTTCTCGTCGCTGCCGAATTTTTATCCGTTTATTGTCAATGACCCCGGAGAAGGGTCCAGCGCTAAAAGACGTTCCCAAGCTGTTATCATCGACCATCTCACCCCCCCAATGACGCGAGCGGAATTGTATGGGGATTGGGAAAAGTTAGAGTCTCTCATCGATGAATATTATCAGGCAGAATCTCTTGATCCTTCTCGTTTAGTTCTGATTCGCGAGCGGATTAACGATCTGGTGGCGAAAACTAATCTCGATCGAGAGCTAGGCACGATTAGCGCCTCCTTTGGTCAATTTCTCACCGTCGTGGATGGTTATCTCTGTGAACTCAAGGAAGCACAAATCCGCGACGGTTTACATATCTTCGGTCAATGTCCCCAGGGTCAGCAGTTAATTGATTTAATCCAATCGATCGCCCGTTCTCCCAGTCCCGACCGCCCCGGTTTAACCCGTTCGATCGCCCTTGACCTCCATCTCGACTGCGACCCCCTGACGGAATATAACGATACCACTACTTATCTGGAAAGTCTCGCTCAGGATTTAATTAGCCAGAAAATTGAACCTGTAGGCGAAAATACGGCAAAAGAATTGGTTTGGCTAGAAAATCAGTTAATTCCTGCTTTAAAACAAACCCCCGATGAACTTACCTATCTCTTAAAAGGTCTCGCTGGCGAATACGTCCCCAGTGGTGCTTCTGGCGCTCCTACCCGCGGCCGTCCTGATGTTCTCCCCACCGGCAGAAATTTCTATTCCGTCGATACCCGCGCAATCCCCACAGAAACCGCGTGGGAAGTGGGAAGAAAGGCCGCAGAGGCACTAATTGAACGTTATACCCAAGAAAATGGCGAATATCCCCGCACTTTGGCGATTTCTATCTGGGGAACTTCGACGATGAGAAATAGTGGCGAAGATGTGGCCGAAGCCATGGCTTTACTGGGAATTCGTCCCCTTTGGGATGGTTTTTTCCGTCGGGTAGTCGGGTTTGAAATCCTTACCCCGTCTAGCTTAGGCCGTCCTCGTATTGATGTGACTGTTCGGGTATCGGGCTTTTTTAGGGACAGTTTCCCCAGCATACTACATCTTCTTAATTCTGGCATAAATGCGGTAGCTTGTCAAGAGGAAGAAGAAAAAATTAATCCTTTAGCGGCGAAAGTGAAGACAGAGAGGGAGTTTTGGCTAAGTCAGGGCTTAGGAGAAAAAGAGGCGAAACTGAGAGCTACTGCCAGAATCTTTGGCTGCAAACCGGGTGCTTACGGGGCCGGTTTACAGGGGTTAATCGAGTCACAAAACTGGCAAAATGATCAAGACTTAGCTAATGCTTATATTAACTGGAGTTGTTATGCCTATGATAGCCAAGGAACTGCCCATTCTTTACCGGAAGTATTGAGAAATAGACTGCAAGAATTAGAGATAGTGCTGCACAATCAGGACAATCGGGAACACGATATTTTCGACTCCGATGACTACTATCAATTTCAAGGCGGCTTAACTGCCAGTGTCCGGGCATTAACCGGCAAAAATCCCGTCACCTATTTTGGTGATCATTCCCGTCCGGAAAATCCCCGCATCAGAACCCTAGAGGAAGAAATTCGCCGCGTTTACCGTTCGCGAGTAGTAAACCCCAAATGGATAGCGGGAGTGATGCGACACGGCTATAAAGGCGCTTTCGAGATGGCTGCGACCGTAGATTATATTTTTGCCTACTCTGCCACTACTCATCTGGTGGAGGATTTTATCTATCAGGGGGTAGCCGAAGCTTATTTATTTGACCACAAGGTACAACAATTTATTCAGGAGAAAAACCCCTGGGCATTGCGAGATATGGCCGAAAGATTATTAGAGGCTCAACAACGGGGATTATGGACCCAGGTGGACCAGAAAACTTTAGATCGATTGAGGGCAATTGTCCATGAGGCCGAAGGAGCGATCGAATCGGGTCAGTAATTGATAACTGGTCTAGAATCAATCTATCAAGAAATTGCTCAAATTACTTTAGTAATGAGAAACGGGACTAAATAATGGCCGGAATTGAGGGATTGAGGATTAAAAATTATCGAGCGCTCAAGGATATAACCCTGGGCAAGTTATGGAACACTCAAAATCGAGATTCTCTGACACCGATGACGGCCGTTATCGGCAAAAATGGTGTGGGAAAAAGCACACTTTTTGATGCCTTCGGTTTTTTATCTGATTGTCTTAAAGGAGGAGTAGAAGAAGCTTGTGATGTGCGAGGTCGGGGCGGGTTTGAGCGTCTTCGTTCCCAGGGTCAGGAAGGAAGCATTGAATTTCAGATTTATTACAAAGAAGATTACAATTCCCGACCAATTACCTATGAATTAGCTATTGATCTAGATACCGATAATAGACCTTATGTAAAAAAAGAAAGACTCAGACAGAGAAGAAAAGGTCAAAAGACCGGATGGCCTTTTTCATTTTTAATCCTCGATGAAGGGAAAGGAATCGTCTGGAAAGGAGAAGAAGAAGGGAAACAAGTAGAAGAAGGTCAAGACCATTTTGATTTACTTAAGTTAATAGAAAAAATTCAACGAGAAGCTGATGAGGATGGGGGGGAGTTAGTGGAACTGAATGATAAGCGGAAACTAGGAATTGCTACGTTAGGTTCTCTCAAACAGCATCCGAGAATTTCCCTATTTCGGAGATTTATTGAGGGATGGTATCTCAGCTATTTTACTCCCGATGCGGCCAGAAGTTTGCCCCTAGCAGGACCCCAGAAACATCTCAATATCCATGGAGATAATCTCGGTAATGTGGTGCAGTTTATGGAAAGAGAGCATTCCAAGAAATTTCAGAATATACTTAATAGTATTTCTCGTAAGATACCGGGTATAGAAAAAATTAGCACCGAAAAAAGTCCCGATAATCGACTACTATTAAAATTTAATGATCGGGGATTCCAAGACCCATTTTATGTACAGCAAATGTCCGATGGTACTTTAAAAGTATTCGCCTATCTCTTACTGTTAGAAGACCCTTCTCCACCGCCATTTATCTGTATTGAAGAGCCAGAAAACGGCTTATACCATAAACTATTAGAAACCTTGGCTCAAGAATTTAGAAAACACGCCACAGGACAGAGAGGACGTTCTCAAATTTTTATCACCACTCATCAACCTTATTTTGTTGATGCTCTCCAGCCAGAAGAAGTTTGGATTCTGGAAAAGGGTGATGATGGTTTTTCTCGGATTAAACGGGCTAGTGACAATCCTTTAATTAAGAATCTCGTCTCAGAAGGATTGCCCCTTGGTAGTCTTTGGTATAGTGATTACTTAGATGAGAGATAAGGTCATGCACTTTGAAATTTTGGTCGAGGATTTGTCGGGAAAAAAAGCACTTGATATTCTAATTCCTAAGATTATTGACATGAATGCAGGTCATACATTTAGGGTTCATTCCTATAAAGGCAGTGGTCATATTCCCAGAGACTTACAGTCTGTTTCCGATCCTAGTAAACGGATTCTTCTTGAGCGACTACCTAAACTGATTCAAGGATATGATAAAACTTTTTCTAGTTACCCTGATAATTATGCTGCTGTGCTGATTGTGGTTTGCGATCTGGATAATCGATGTTTTCGAGAATTTCGACAGGAATTAAGCAATTGTCTGGAAAAATCTGCTATCCAATCCCAAATTTACTTTTGTATTGCTATTGAAGAAGGAGAAGCTTGGTATTTAGGTGATATTAATGCCATAAAAATTGCTTATCCCCAGGCCAAAAGTGCTATCTTGGATTCCTATATTAATGATAGTATCTGTGGTACTTGGGAAAAACTGGCAGATGCTGTATATAAAGGTGGAGCGAAACAATTATCTAAGTTAGGTGGAGCTTCTGTGGGTCAAGAGAAAACAGTCTGGGCAGAAAATATTTCTCCTCAGATGAATGTGGATATTAATCGATCGCCCAGTTTTGGCTATTTTCGAGATAAACTACGTCATCTCAGTCAGGAAGAATCAAGATAAGCAATATTTTTTCAGGCTCAACTTTTAGGCATTTAAAATAATCGTCGAGAGCGGGCAGTAGGGGATATCAAGTATCTGGGTAAAATTATTTACCCATAGCGATCCTTGTCTAGCAAGGCTTTCAGCCCTCTGTGGTCGGTAATTAATTTTGCCTGACTACTTAAAGACTGATTAACAGAGGAATGTAGCGAAATATACGGAGCGATCGAACCAATTTGTAATATATGTGGCCTATAAAATAGGATGATGCGAGCGTTGTCCATACTTGCATCGGGAGGGAACCGTGACGACTTTTCTGGCTTCGCTCAATTTACTGCCTTCTAGTTCTCCCGCTACTAATTTTCAGACCCGGGAATGGACTTTTCCCACACTCTACTCGACTCTGGCTCCTGCTGCCCTAGCAGATTTGATTTTTTCTCGTTACGAGATTGATGTACCGAAAAATTGTCAATTTTGGCATCGGGGTTTAAGTGATGTGTATCTCCTCGAAACCCTGACAACTCCCTACATTTTGCGCGTATCTCACTGCCATTGGCGCAGCAAAATGGAAATCGACTTCGAGTTAGAATTATTAGATTATCTCGATCGCTCTCAGGTTCCCGTCGCCGCCCCAATTCGCAGCAAAAACGGTGATTTATCCGTAGAAATTAATGCCCCGGAAGGGAAACGTTACGCCGTCCTCTTTCCCTATGCCCCTGGAGGAATTGCTATTGGGGATATAGATATAGAACAAGCCTATCATTTAGGGGCGATCGTGGCTAATTTACATCGGGTGACAGCAGATTTTCAAACCCTAGCCTATCGTCATCCCCTCAACCTCAAATATCTTCTCGACGATTCCCTGCAAATTATCGCACCTTTTCTGCACCAACGACCGAGCGACCTAGACTGTGTTTTAGAAACCATTGGGGAAATAGAGGAAGAAACCGCTAAATTACCGACAGAATCTCCCTATTGGAGCATTTGTTGGGGCGATCCTCATAGTGGTAATGTGCATATCACCCCTGATAATCAGATGACCCTATTTGATTTTGATCAGTGCGGTTATGGTTGGCGAGTTTTTGATATCGCTAAATTTCTGCAAGTTTCCCTACAATCCGGCTTAAATCGCCAGGTTCGCCATGCTTTTATCCAAGGCTACGATCAAACAGTACCTTTAACCGATGGCGAATTATCTTGTCTTCAGTATCTCACCCAAGCGGCCTATATTTGGTCTTGGTCAATTAGCTTAAATAATCTGCGTTTAACCGATTATAGTCGTCTCTGCGCCAATTATTTTAGTAGCCGTTTGGCCATTCTCAAACGTTTAAGAACCCAAGAATGGGAATTATTCTAAGCAGCCTTAATCCTGTTGGTGACAGCAGGCCCTAACTAACCAAGATCAACTTTCTTGCTGGTCAATGACCAAACGAGGTATCGATCCCTGTATGCTGGTAAGTATAGATAATCACTAGGTAAAGACTTTCTTCTCCATCTGCCAAAAGTGAAGCAAGCTTTACCGCTCTTGAATAGTCTCTCACAGCCTTACAGACAGATGGTATTATGTCCAGAAGAAAGAAGAAGTTTCCCTGTGGTCACAAGGGTTATGGCCAAGTCTGCCATCATTGCGCTCAACTAGATGCCGCTTGGGAAGAAAGAAAACGTCAAAAAAATGCTTGGGAAGCCACTTTTTCCCAGGATCCGATCGATCTGCGGGAATTACCGAAAAATGTGGTACTTAAAGCTAGGGAAATCCTGCAAGGATTGCAAGATCACCGCAATTATCGAGATTTCCACGGTAAACGATTGCGACACGATCGCTTTATTATCAGTATCCCCGTTACCCGCAATTATCGCCTCATCTGTCGCGACTACGGCAATCTCCTCGTCCCAGAGGCGGTGATCTCTCACGAGGACTATAATGTCTGTAAACCGGGTAGGTGAAGCTAATCTTTAGTTCACCTCAGAAGATTTATCGCTGTTTATAGCTTCCCAATCCGGCAGCCAATTTTCGTCGAGAATCTCCTCTAGACTAGCTAATGCTTCCCCCGGGAAAATACTGGCATCTAATTGGGTTATATCAATAATTATCTCCCGAGCATCGCTGTAACATTCCTCAAGTATCTCGGATAAATAGGGTTTGAGACTGGGACTATCTCTCAGTAATTTCTTGATTTGTTTCCGAAAGGTTCTAATTTCCCCTTTCCATCCAGCTTGATTATAATCCCGTTGGGATTGCCAGTAAGTTAACTTCAGTAAATGTTCTAAAAGTCGAGTTAATAAACTTTCTAATGCTCGTCGTTCACTTTTCCCCAAATCTGCCAACTCCTCTAATAAATTCTGCCAATCTACCGCTTGAAAATCCCCCCGACGCAATTGATTGATAGTGTTTTCCAACCAAAGTTGATAATCGCTATCGTAGAGATTTGAAATAGTAATATTCATGATTTTTTACTCCTTAATTGCACTTTTCAGAATCATTGCTGATAGATTCCCAATCCGGCAGCCAATTTTGATCGAGAATCTCCTCGATACTAGCTAACACTTCCAGAGGGAAAATGCTGGCATCTAATTCGGTTTCGTCAATAAGCAGATTGCAAGCATCGAGATAACATTCCGGCAAAATTTCCCTTAAATAGGACTTTAAACTGGGACTATCTTTGAGAATTTTTTTGATCTGAATCCGAAAATTGCGAATTTCTTTTTTCCATCCAGCTTGATTATAATCCCGTTGGGATTGCCAGTAAGTTAACTTCAGTAAATGTTCTAAAAGTCGAGTTAATAAACTTTCTAATGCTCGTCGTTCACTTTTTCCCAAATCCGCTAACTCCTCTAATAAATTCGGCCAATCTACCGCTTGAAAATCCCCTTGACGCAATTGGTTGATAGTATTTTCTAACCAAAGCTGATAATCGCTATCGTAGAGATTTGGGATGGTAATATTCATCATTTTAAGTAGCTGGTTATAATTAAATTAAAAATGGATTTTAGCTTCGATCCCCCCTTAATCCCCCCTTAATAAGGGGGGCATCGGATAATTTTTAACGCCTACCTACTTAAAAATGGGGAAAAATCAGGAGTTAAGCTGCCGGTGTCCAAAGTATAGGAGAAATTTGGGCTAATCAATCAGCTAGTCTTGCCGGTTTAGCCGAATTATCCTCTCGATCACATCTAACCGCGAAAAAACCGCCAAAAAGAGTGATAATAAACCTAGCTATTCCCAGAGTAACAAGGAAAGCCCGATGGTGAAAACAGTAATAGGTGTCGATTTAGGTGGAACTGCGATTAAAATTGGTAAATTTGACCAAGAGGGCAATTGTCTCGAATCTCTCACCTTGCCCACTCCCCAACCCGCTACACCCAAAGAAGTCGCCCATACCATACATCAAGGCATTTGTCAAGTAAATTTAGATAAAAGTTGTCAAGCCATCGGTGTGGGAACGCCGGGGCCGGCGGATGCTCAGGGAAGAATTGCCAAAATAGCGATTAATTTGGCAGGATGGCGGGATATTCCCTTGGCCGATTGGTTAGAAGAAAGCACGGGAATGCCGACAATTTTAGCCAATGATGCCAATTGTGCCGGTTTGGGAGAAGCTTGGTTAGGAGCGGGCAAACGCTTTCAAAACTTGATCCTGTTAACTTTGGGGACGGGAGTAGGAGGGGCAATTATCCTCGATGGTAACTTATTTGTGGGCAGTAAGGGAACAGCCGCAGAATTAGGCTTAATAACCCTCAATTTTGACGGTCCATTGTGCAATAGCGGTAATCAGGGTTCCTTGGAACAATACGCCTCCCTGCAAGCTATTCGCCGGATGACCGGCAAAGAACCGAAGCAATTGGCGGAATTGGCCGAAAAAGGCGATCGAGAGGCTTTAGAATTCTGGCAGGGTTACGGTTGTTTACTGGGGGCTGGTATCGCCAGTTTACTCTATGTTCTCACCCCAGAGGCGGTAATTATCGGCGGCGGTATTAGCGCCAGTGCTAAGTTTTTCTTTCCCTCTCTCCTCACAGAAATCGAAAGACGGGTTTTACCTAGTTCCAGAGAAGGATTAGAGGTGTTAACGGCCGAGTTGGGTAATCGCGCCGGGATGGTGGGAGCCGCTAAATTAGCTTGGCAATTAATCGACCTTCCCAGAAAGTAGAAATACCGACAGATTCCACATTCTCTTCTAGGTTGAAAACTGTTGCTTTATCCCAATTTAACTTACGCGCTAATTCTTCCTGGGTCAGTCCAGTTTCTTCTCTTGCCTGCGCTAATATAACTCCCAGCTTGAAACTGAGATAACCAGACTCGAAGCCTTGGGAAAATTGACTGTCAGTTTGTTTTCTCCTGTTAATATATTGTTCCACATCACTCATCGTCGAATCTCCTGTTTAAGTAGTCTCGTTTTCGTTGCTCTGCCAAATAAATCTCTTAGGATGGTGTTTTTTGAGTCTTTTTGGCAAATTCCGTTTGTTAAAATCATTAAATCACTTTCTCCAAAAAAGCCCAGCAGACGGAATATATTATTGCCAATCTGAACCCTCACTTCCCAAATATCATCAGTATTTACTAATTTTTTCAGGTATTGACTCGGCACAGAATCTAACTCCTGAATTAAGCGTAACACCCAACTTTTTGAGCTTGTTTTCCAGACAGAGAATTTAAAAAATCTTCAACGGGGCTGGCTCCTGACTGGGTACAATAGAAAACAATCTCTTTCATATAATAATCAGTTTAAGGAAACATTTCAATATTTTAGCGATCGCATTTCCTTCGGAGTGTAGTGATTCCATATCGCCCGGCATTGGTGGTGTATTATTTTACATCGTCATCCAATAATTCTGAAAATCCCAAAATCGCTGAAAATCCTGATGCTGACAAGGAAGTAGCGCAGATACTAGCGTCAGCCATGAGGGAGAGAAATGTAAAGATTTATTAAATTGTAGCTTTTAATACAGTTATTTAAGTGTAAATGTGTATAGTTTTGCTATCTGCCTTCTGTACTGGGTTGGGTTGTTGCTTTACTTGGGTGCTATAGGGCGATCGCACTTAAAATATTTAGCAAAAAAGAGAAGTTAGAATGCTCAAAAACTTAGCCGCCGTTTCTACTCTAGTCATTCCTTTTTTATTTTTTCCGACTCAAGCTCAAGCGAGCGTTGCTTTACAAAGCTTTAGTAGTTTCCTGTGGTAGAAAAAGATTTTTTGGATCGATAGGGTAAAATTTAATAAATATTGTCATTTTATGCCATAAAGGGAGTTAATTACAGCAGTTATCTTAATGGTGAAATAACTTCTTTATTTGATTGGTAATTTTAATCAGTGGGGAAAGGGCGATACTTAAGGATTAATTCTCGCACCGATTCCCCTAGATTTAATCTCAATCCCCTAGACAAATACCCAAACCCCTGGCGGTTTTGACTAAAGTTTCTTCGGGATCGACGACGCGATAGGTTTTAATCGCCTCCTCAATGGGAACACTGACCACTTGCCGATTTTGCCAGGCCACCATGCGATCGAATTCCCTCCTGGCGATCAGATCCACGGCCGCCACGCCAAAAGCCGCCCCCAGTAGGCGATCCATCGGAGAAGGAATGCCCCCCCGTTGAATGTGGCCCAGGAAAGTCACTCTCGTTTCGGCCCCGGTTTCCCTGGCAACTTCTTCGGCTAAATAGCGACCGATACCCCCGAGACGATCTTCTCCTAGGGCTTCCTTTTGCACTAGGCGATTGCCAGTTTCGGTACGCACAGCCTCGGAGACAATGATCAGAGAAAACTGTTTATCCAGACGCTGCCGTTGCCGGATCTTCTCGCAGATTTTCTCTAATCGGTAGGGAATTTCGGGAATGAGAATGATATGGGCTCCCCCCGCAATGCCGGCAGCCAGAGCGATATGGCCGGCATCTCTACCCATAACTTCTAGAATCATCACCCGGTTATGACTAGCGGCGGTAAAATGGAGGCGATCGAGGGCTTCTGTGGCGATATTAGTAGCTGTATCGAAGCCGATGGAGACTTCTGTAGCTCCCACATCATTATCGATGGTTTTGGGGATACCGATCAGATTAATGCCTCCCTGTTGGGCAATACGGCGCAAAATCGCCAGACTACCATCGCCACCGATGCCGATCAGGGCATCCAGTCCCAGACTATGATAGCCGTCGATGATGTCCTGAGAGCGATCGATCAGGGTTCCATCCGGCATCGGGAAAGCAAAGGGATCCCCCTTATTGGTAGTACCGAGAATTGTTCCTCCCATCACCAACAGGCGATCGACTCCTTCAATATCAAAGATAGTGGTTTTTGGGGGACGGCTAACTAATCCGTTAGTTGCTTCTCGAATACCCACCACTTCCCAGCCATAATTGCCACTGGCATGGTGTACAACGGCACGAATGGCGGCATTTAAACCCGCACAGTCGCCACCACTGGTGAGAATTCCAATTCGTTTTTTTTCACCCATAGGTTTTTGTCAGGAGATTAACAAATCTATATTTAGGGAAAAGTTGCGGATAATGCCTGAAAATTAAGAAAGTTTCTAGATCGTCCCTGACAGCTAGGGGAAAAATCCGCCCCCGTCCCCTCAGTAATCGATCACGAGCAGGGTATGCAGGGCGACACGGATTCCCATTATACTAGAAAGTATATAGCAATCTTAGGGCATTTGTCAACCCTAATATACAAGAAATTTTCTGATAACTGATAGCCAATCAATTTAACTATTTACTGCTTGTTGAAGACGGGATAGATCCCAACCTTTTTGATTGAGAAGTAGCCAAGACTGCATTAAATCCGGACCGTGTAACTCCCCCATCAAAGCGGCCCGCAGAGACTTCATCACCAGACCTTTTTTAACCCGATGGGTTTTAGTGGTTGTCTCCACAATTCCCTTAGCAACTTCTCCGGTCAAATCGGGAGTAATAGCGGCGAGAATATCCTTGATAATATCCTTAACTCCCTCTAATTGTAATTGACTTAAAGCCTCCTGATTATAATTAGCCAGAGGGGTTAAAAGTAAACGACTTTCAGCGACAGCATCGCTTAAACGAGTTAAACTCGGACCGATGAGAGTAGCCAAACCGATCAACCAAGCTCGATCGGTTTCAGCAGCAAAATTATACCCTGCTTCTTGCCAGTAGGGGAGAAGTAAAGGCACTAATTCCTCACCGGTTAAACGATGGAGATATTGACTATTAATCCAATCCAATTTAGTCCAGTCAAATTTTGCCCCCGCTTTATTTACCCGTTCTAAACTAAACACTTCAGCGGCCGCTTCAAGGGTAAAAATTTCTTCAGTGGAATCGGGAGGAGTCCAACCGAGGAGAGTCATGTAATTAACCAAAGCTTGCGGCAGAAAACCCAGTTTTCGGAAATCATCGATCGAAGTAACTCCATCCCGTTTAGATAACTTGCGACCCTCCTGATTTAAGATTAAAGGAGTGTGGGCAAACTCCGGCACTTTTGCCCCCAAAGCTTCGTATAAAAGAATTTGTTTAGCCGTATTAGCGATGTGATCCTCCCCACGAATAACATGGGTAATTGCCATATCAATATCATCAACAACTACCGCTAAATTATAGAGAGGCTGACCGAAGTTTTCCTCCCCATTTTCTGGGGTACGAGCGATCACCATATCGCCACCTAAATCACTACCTTTCCAGATAACTTTTTCTCGGATTAAATCCTGCCAAATAATTTCTCGATCATCGTCAATAATAAAACGAATTACTGCTTTTCTTCCCGCTTGCTCGAATTGCGCTTGTTGTTCGGGGGTGAGATAACGATGACGATTATCGTAACGGGGGGCAAGATTGCGGGCTTTTTGTTCTTCCCGCATTTTTTCCAATTCTTCCGGGGTACAATAACAACGATAGGCTAAACCTCGATCGAGCAGGGTTTGAATGGCCTGACGATAATAATTAAGGCGTTGAGTTTGAAAAAAAGGACCTTCATCCCAATTCAGTCCTAACCATTGTAGGCCCGCTTGAATATTTTCCGTATATTCTGGTCGAGAACGTTCTAAATCTGTATCTTCCACGCGCAAGATAAATTTACCCCGGTGATGACGGGCAAAAAGCCAGTTAAACACGGCTGTGCGCGCTGTTCCAATGTGTAAATTTCCCGTGGGACTGGGGGCAATACGAACTCTTACTGTCACGATCTAACTCCTAGGTTTTTGCGGCAACGATATCCCATGTTATGGCAAATTCACCTAGGTCAACTGGCAAAATTAAGAAAATTAAATGAATAGCTACCAAAGGGTGAGGGAGGAACAACAAACTCTCAATAAATGAAGTTTCCCTCTCCGGGGAGAGGGGTTGAGGGGGAGAGCTTTCAATAACCCTGTTATTTCGATAATTCTAGGCAGCGATTAAAGATTTGCTCAAAGGTTGCCAACGGAAATATCTTTCCCCACCCAATTCGAGGACAAATTTTAACCGGGGTTCCTGTTGACTAAGATTAATTAAGTATTGTTTTTCTTCCGAGGATAAAACAAAACTTTCAATAATCCAAATCACTAAACCTTTAGATTTGGGGGGTAAATTTTCCAATTGATAGGTAGCAATGGGAGGAATAAAATAAACCGGTCCCACGGCTGCTTCCCGACCGATATTTTTTTTACCTAAATGGGGGGGACGGACTCCATGAATGCCGGTAAGATAGGCACTTAAATCCCCTAGACCTCTAGCGGTGATATGCAGGACATTGTAACCAGTGGCCCGTAAACGTCTTTGATAGCGTCCCTCGTAACCCCCTTCTAAGGGTGCGTAAACACCTAAAGCACCGTATTGTTCCAGATCGCGAATAAATGGTTTTCCTGTGGTCAGTAGTGCCATAGCTAGTAAAAAAAATCTTTTTCCCTATAATCGCACGTTTTGTTAAGTTGTGCGTCAAGTGAACAGAAAAAGACTTAGGATCAAAGATAGAGAGGGACAATCGCTACTCTCCCAAGGAGGCAATATGTTTCACGATCTCCTTTATCCCAACGGACTGCTTTATATCCTCATTAAACTAACTGTTTTAGCTTTAGCAGTCTTGCTCTGGTTTATGGTCGTTTCGGCCCCAGCTGTCTGAAAAAAACACTGCTCTTGTCTCAGGTTAGCCTTGTCTTCTACAATTAGCGTTCTATGCAATGGCTAAATTTTGTCGATGACTCCTGTTAAATTGCCGATCGATCCTTTTCTGAAACCCAACCTAACCACTAAACTCCTAGGAGTTGGGTTGGTATTGACAATTATTTTTATCCTGATTGCCCTGTTTTCGCCCCTTCTGCAAGCGTTCGGACTGATTCAGGATCCAACCGACATTTTAAGCAATTATCCCCTACAAGCCCCCAGTTTTGCCCATTGGTTCGGGACGAATGTGCGCGGTTATGATGTCTTTTCCCGCACCCTATTCGGGGCGCGAGCGGCCTTGTCCGTGGTATTTTTGGCCACAGGATTATCTTTAGTCATCGGGGTTCCTTTAGGACTAATTAGCGGTTATTTGGGGGGTAAGATCGATCGCGTTCTCCTCTTTCTCATGGATACCCTCTACACCTTGCCGGGGTTATTATTATCGGTGGCTCTGGCCTTCGTTTTGGGTCGTGGTATCGTCAATGTAGCCATCGCTGTTAGTATTGCCTATATTCCCCAATATTTTCGCGTGGTCAGAAATCAAACCGCCAGCGTTAAAAATGAGTTATTTATCGAAGCGGCACGAGCGATCGGTGCTAGTCCAGGCCGGATACTATCAAAATATCTTTTCTTTAATGTCGTCCAGAGTGTCCCAGTTCTTTTTACCCTCAACGCGGCGGATGCGATCTTGGTTTTAGGCGGTTTAGGCTTTTTAGGCTTAGGATTACCAGAAGAAGTGCCGGAATGGGGTCATGATCTCAAGGAAGCTTTGGCGGATTTATCTACAGGCATCTGGTGGACCACTTTATTCCCCGGATTAGCAATGACCACGATGGTGGTGGGTTTATCCCTCTTGGGAGAGGGGTTAAGTGAAATTTTTAACCCCCTGAGTCGTAAACGCTAAAAGCGCGGGCCAGAGTTCGAGAGAAATCAACTCAGGACCCCGCATCCTCAGCCTCTCTGTCCGGTAACGATGTAGGATACCCTTTGGGCGATATTGGTGGCGTGATCGGCCATGCGTTCCAGATGACGGATTAGTAAAGCCATCAGCAGGATCGGTTCCACCACACCCTTAATATCTCTTTGATGGGCGAGAGTGTGATAGAGATAGTCATAGGCTCGATCGACTGTATTATCTAGTTCTTTGACCTTTGGACCTGCTTCTTGATCGAGGTCAGCCAGAGCAACCAGGCTCGTGGCTAACATATACTGAGCATGGTGGGACATAGCCTCGATCTCACTCATACAATCGTGGGGAGTATAGGCGAATAACTTGAGCGCTATTTCGGCTAAATCCTTGGCATAATCGCCGATACGTTCCAAATCGCGCACTAATTGCATAAAAGCACTTAAAAGCCGCAAATCTTGGGCTACGGGAGCCTGTAGAGTCATGAGAGTGGCACAATCTAACTCGATTTGACGATAGTAGCGATCGATTTCCTTATCGAGGGGGGCGATTTTTTTCGCCATTTCCAAATCCCTAGCAAAGAGGGATTGATGGCTAAGACGAAAGGATTCTTCGACCAAGGTTCCCATTCTCAGCACATCCTGTTCCAATCGCTGGAGAGAACGAGCGAAATAGGTGCGATCGCGATGATTGGTTTCTTTGGATAGGCTCACGGTCAGATTCGCTTAACATAAAACTACTCTTTCTCTACAGTCATAACAAGAAAATTTTAGATTTTGCACAGTTGTCTAGAGAACTTGACAGATTTTTTTTCTCCCCACACCCCACACCCATCACCCCACCTCCTTTTTTTGATGGGGGAGAGTGACTTGTAGGCGAGCGCCCCCGGTGTTAGGATCATTTTGAGCGACGATCGAACCGCCATGGGCTTGAATAATTTCTTTGGCAATCGATAAACCTAAACCGGTACTGTAATCCTTTGTGCCTTGTTTTTGACGGGTGCGGGAAGGATCACCACGAAAGAGGCGATCAAAAACGTAGGGTAGATCCGCTTCATTAAATCCCTTCCCGTTGTCGATAACGTCAATTTTCAGCCATTTTTCCCCGATAGTATCGGATATTTCTCGAATTTCTAGGCGAATTTTCCCCTGATCGGGACTATACTTAATGGCATTATCAAAGAGATTCAGGAAAACCTGCAGCAGACGAGAACGATCAACTTCTACCGTCCAATCCACCGGAGAGGAATAATCTAAGCTAATCTGTTTTTGGGCGGCTATTGGGGTGACAGTCTGCCAAGCAGCGGTGATTAAGTCCTCTAGATTAATCATCTGGTATTGTAAAGATCGCCCCGCATCCGCTTGTAATTCACTGATTTCTAGCCAATCGCAGACTAATTGACTCAAACGCTCCACTTCTTTCCCCATTTGTTCTAACCAGCGTCTTTCGGGAGCTTGGAGGCGTTTTTGTAAAGCTTCGGTAAGGAGAGAAATGGAGGTTAAGGGAGTGCGTAACTCGTGGGTTAAGTCAGAAAAAGCTCGCTCGCGATTTTGCGATAATTCCACTAAAGGCTGTCTATTTTCGATAAATACAGCGATTTCACCTTCTGGCAAGGGATAACCGTAACCCTTCAAGGCAATCGATTTAGGAGCAATCACTTGGCGATCGCTAATAGGGGTGACAGGATAATTAGTCGGGTAAAAAGTCCAAGTTTGCACCTGTGGACTCTGTTTTTGGCGAGTTTCTTGAATTAATTGATCTAATTCGTAGGAGCGCACTAATTCCAGCAGCAGACGTACCTGATCTGGCTGCCAGCGATCGAGTTTTAAGAGGGTAATTGCCTGTTGATTGCACCAGAGTAGTTGATTATCGGCATCTATATGAAGATAGGCGATCGGCGCTAGTTCTAGCAAGGATTTCTGAATTTCTAAGCTTTTTTCTCGCTCTTGCAGACTTTGGGAGAGAAACTGTAATTCTCGACGCACTAGGGAGGTAACGGGAAAAGAGGCCGACAAATCCACCGAATCCGAGAGAGCGCTTAGATTTCGCTTTAACTCTCTATTTAAGCGTGAGACTTGCCAGTAACAAATACTCAAACCTAAAACTACTCCGAAAATAAAAGCGAAAATAGTCATTGTCTGCGCGAGCGGCGATCGCTAATCGGGAAAATATAATCGCTCACCTAGCCAAAACGATAACCGAAACCGCGTACAGTAATCAGGTATTCTGGTTGACTGGGATCGATTTCTAGTTTTTCGCGTAACCAGCGAATGTGAACATCGACGGTTTTGGTATCTCCTAAAAAATCTGGTCCCCAAATTTGTTCAATTAACTGCTCTCTTGACCAAACTCGGCGCGGATAACTCATAAATAGGTCGAGGAGACGGAATTCTTTAGGAGAAAGGTTAATTTCTTCATCTCGCACCGTCACCCGACATTCCTGGGTATAGAGAAAAACATCGCGGAATTTTCGCACGGGAGCAGCAGCTAGGGAAGTAAATCCTTGACGACGAATGAGAGCGCGACAACGAGCGACTAATTCGCGCATACTAAAGGGTTTAGTCAGATAATCATCGGCACCCACTTCTAAACCCAAAACTCGATCGGTTTCGCTGGCCTTAGCACTTAAGATTAAAATCGGGATAATATTGCCGTGATAGCGCAACAGACGGCAGATATCAAGACCGTTGATTTGGGGTAACATTAAATCCAAAACGACCAAATCAAAACGAGACTCACCGTGATTACTAGATTCTTGACTTTGCAGTAATTCTAGGGCAGCGCGACCATCACTAACACCGAGAGCCTCGTAACCTTCTTCTTCCAAAGCCAAAATAATCATATCCCGAATCACTTCTTCATCTTCAACGATTAAAATTCGATGATTGGGAACGAAATTCGTACTCGCCGACAAGGGGGGGGTGTCAAGGGTTAACATAAAAATAATTGATTATTCGTCCTAATTTTATCTCAATTGGTCAACCTGCACTCGGGGGGGTAAAGCCGAATGTTATTACAGTTATCCACCTGGTTAGAGGTGGAATCCTATCTAGAACAATCTCAGGGAATTATTATTCCCATTGGTTCCACGGAACAACACGGGCCGACGGGACTTATTGGTACAGATGCTCTATGTGCTGAGGCGATCGCTAAAGGAGTAGGGACACAGGTACGAGCAATGGTAGCACCCACCTTAAATGTCGGTATGGCCCTACATCACACGGCTTTCCCTGGTACAATTAGTCTTCGTCCTAGCACTTTGATTCAAGTCATCCTCGACTATGTGACTTGTTTAGCTAGAGCTGGTTTTCGTCAATTTTTCTTTATCAATGGTCACGGGGGCAATATTGCCACCCTAAAAGCCGCTTTTTCGGAAACCTATTATCATTTGGATTCCCTCAATTTACCTAACACAAACGAGGTTAAATGTCAAGTGGCCAATTGGTTTATGGTGCGAGAAGTTTATCTTTTAGCCAAAGAATTGTATGGAGATCAGGAAGGTTCCCACGCTACACCGAGCGAAGTGGCGTTAACTCAGTATCTTTACCCTGAGAGCCTTAAAAACGCCTTTTTATCCGAAAAAGTGGCTTCTGGTCATGGTATTTACGGTGCGGCTAATTTTCGCCAAAACTACCCCGATGGTCGTATGGGTTCCAATCCTGCTTTAGCGACTCCCGAACACGGTCAGAGGTTCTATGAATTGGCTGTGAAAGAATTGAGTAATACTTATCTGGAATGGCTCTCTTGTACTGTGTCCGAGTGATAGTGACCAGGCCACCAAGACCCAGAATAATTTAACTGTAACCCTAAGTAAGTGGTTTCAATTAAATTGAAGATAGATTTTGTCTTTGATCCCCCCTGCCCCCCTTGATAAGGGGGGTGCCGATCCCCCCTTAATCCCCCTTAATAAGGGGCAGATCTGAACAATTTTTAACCCCCACCCACTTAGAAAGAAAACTTAAATAGGGTTTGCTGAATAAATCTAAAAACCTTGTTGGGTAAAACTTTTAGACTTTTTGTCAATCAAAAAGTACCAGGTATGGGAGTGATCAGGGGGAAAATTCCGGGACTTTTTCCCTAAAAATTAGGTAATTGGCCACCTCA
>NZ_JADBTR010000057.1:0-52225 GCF_020246065.1 Microcystis sp. M144S2 | reverse complement strand
TATCAGTTATCAGTTATCAGTTATCAGTTATCAGTTATCAGTTATCAGTTATCAGTTATCAGTTATCAGTTATCAGTTATCAGTTATCAGTTATCAGTTATCAGTTATCAGTTATCAGTTATCAGTTATCAGTTATTAGTTAAGTATCTAAGCAAAATTAATTACACATTTCGATAAAGCTTTTGCCTTTTGCCTCCTGCCTTTTGCCTATCCTAACCAATAAATTAATTTTGCACAACTACTTATAAGATGTGAGTTATCAGTTATCGTTGATTGGTGATTGGTCACTGATTACTGATTACTGATTACTGATCACTGTTTACTGATTACTGTTCACTGAAAGGGGTATTCGTGAGAGAGGAAGGGTAAGGGGATTAATTCTCCTGTTGCCTCGCCGATTTGTACTTTTAAACCCTCTCCTCCCGCTTTTGTTTTCACATAACCCAAGCCAAAATCCTCCAGCACACTGGTGAGTAAACCGACTTTTTGCGCTTCTAAAATAATCGGGGTATTGCTGGGGACGGGTTGGCTAAGTTTTATGCCCCAAAGTCTTTGTTTTACGCCTTTATAGGTGTTGAGACGGGCGATAGTTTCTTGACCAATATAACAGCCCTTATCAAAAACGATCGCTCGCCATAAACCGGCCTCTAAAGGGTTATAATCTTCAGTTAATTCTCGATCGACTGCCGGTCGTCCCTGATGGATTCTCAGGTATTCCCACACCTGTTCATCGGCGGGGGTAACGCCATTTTTAATTAAATTTTCCCAGAGAGAACCCGCTTCGGCGGCGGCAACGATTAAAGTGTATCCGGGTAGGTCTAAGCCGGTGCCGACGGCCACTCTCAGGGGGGGGTCAGAAAGGAGATAATGACTATGCTGCACCCCCGTTAAAATCTGCTCTGGAATGGCGATTTTTTGCAGGTATTGCCCGCTTTCAGTACCAATTAGGGTGAAAATGGCAAAATTATCGGTTAAGTCGCTAATTTCCACCTTATCGAAGGGGAAAATATAGCGATCAATCAATTCCAGTAAAAATTGACGACGTTGGGGAGAAACGAGGATGAGGAGGGAATCATCGCTGGCGTAAACTGTGACAAAATCGAGAGTACGACCGGTAGAGTTAAGGAAAATTGTCTCACAACCCTGACCCGGTTTCAGGCGATCGATCGCGTTACTGGTTTGATTGTGGAGAAAACGCAGTCGATCCTGGCCTTTTAATTCTAATAAACCCCAATCGGAGCGATCGATTAAAATTGTTTGGGATGCTAAACTTTGGGGATCATTGTGGTAATCTTTGAGAAAATTAGCGGCATACTCTGCCTTGATCGTGTCTAAATCTGCTTTCATTGGGGTAAATTAGCGAATAATCGGTTAATAATGCGCTCGGTTTTCGTTTCCAAACTCTGCCAATCTAGTTCACCGGTGGGGTCGAGGAGACTGGTATCGATGGTGACGCTCTCTCCTTCATCGGTGGGATAATCGAGAAAACAGACTTGAAAACAAAGTTCCCAAATATTTACAGTAACGGAGCGATCGAGATAAGTCAAACAGAGCAGATAACTGGGATAGGGATCTTGAATTTCTGTATAAGTTCCTTTCCAGAGGGAATTTTCTAACTGTTTACGCAGATTATCCAGCACCCGAATAAATGCCGGCTGCATTAATAATTGTGCCTGTTCCCAAGCGGTAATATCTTTAAATTTTGGATTCATCTTATCAGTTATCAGTTATCAGTTATCAGATTTGAGTATTAAGTGGGTATATCCCCCCTGCCCCCCTTGATAAGGGGGGATCTGACAATTTTTAACACCCACCTACTTATTAAGTGAGCAGTATTAAATAGACAAAGACATACATTTCAGCCATAGAACTATTTTGTTTAACTCTTGGAGATGTCTAATGGCATTAACAGTGCTGTCTTTTTACTGTTCACTGGTTACTGATAACTGGTTACTGATAACTGATAACTGATTTAGGCTGTTACTAGGGTTGCTTCCTTAGCTGCCATCATTTTCATCAGGTCTAACATCCGGCAGGAGTAACCCCACTCGTTATCGTACCAAGAGACGACCTTAAAGAAATTGGCATTAAGTTGAATGCCAGCTTTAGCATCAAAGATACTGGAACGGGGGTCAGTGATAAAGTCACTCGATACCACTTCCTCATCGGTATAACCGAGGATACCTTTCATCGGACCTTCGCTGGCGGCTTTCATAGCGGCGCAGATTTCCTCGTAACTGGTGGCTTTTTCGGTTTTAAAGGTTAAATCCACCGCCGAAACGTTGGGAGTTGGCACACGGAAGGCCATACCGGTTAATTTGCCTTTTAGGGAAGGAATAACTAGGGTTACTGCTTTGGCTGCTCCCGTGGAGGAGGGGATAATATTTTGACCGGCGCCGCGACCACCGCGCCAATCTTTTTTCGATGGACCATCGACGGTGGGTTGAGTGGCGGTCATCGAGTGTACCGTGGTCATTAATCCTTCCGCTAGTCCGAAGTTATCGTTAATAACTTTGGTGATCGGGGCTAAACAATTGGTGGTACAACTAGCGTTAGAGACGATCAGATCCTTAGCGGGATCGTACTCATTGTCGTTAACGCCTAGTACAATGGTACGAATTTTGTCGGGATCTTTGGTGGGTGCGGAGATAACCACCCGTTTGGCCCCGGCTTCTAGGTGTTTTCCTGCCCCTTCCGCGGTGGTAAATAAACCAGTGGACTCGACCACATAATCGGCCCCGGTTGCACCCCAGGGCAGTTGAGCGGGGTCTTTAATGGAGTAACAGGGGATAAACTTACCATCCACGACGATGCCATCTTCTTTTGCTTCTACCGTACCCTGAAAACGTCCGTGGGTGGAGTCGTATTTGAGCAGATAGGCAATATTATCGGAGGGAACCAGATCATTTATACCAACAAACTCGAAATCAGGATTTTGGATACCCGCCCTAAAAACGAGGCGACCGATACGACCGAATCCGTTGATGGCGACTCTTACTTTTGTCATGAAAAAAACTCCTTTGCAGCTGCGATAAGCTTAGGCACGATCAAGAAAAAACAATCCGAGAATTGATTAGCCTGTAGAGAATCACTATATATGCTAATCAGCTTTTATCGATCGCTAGATGAAGTATAGAAAGATTTTAAGTTTCAGTGCTTCCAAGATAAAAAATAATAAATTTGCTACCCTAGTCGTCCCCGCCACCGGCATCGAGAAAACCTGATTAGGCCTTTGTCAAAAAAGTAAAATATGATTATATAGCCTTTTGGGAAAAGTTGACATTAAAAAATCATTAAAAGCTTTCTGAGAATTTGTGGATCCCTAAGTTAAGAACATATTAATATGCCTTTAAAAGCCATTTAAAAACCCCGCCCGACTGACATAAATTCCCCTAGCCGGATTGGCAAAATATAGCTTATTTTAATAGTTTTTTACCCTCCGAAAGGTTAGACTCTTGATTACAGTTTGAAAACTGACCGAGGGTTAACCCTCTCGATGGAGAAATTGTCTATCAACTCTCTTAATCTCATCCTTCATAGATATTGGAGAAATATTCATGGTATCCGCACCAGAAAGACCCTTAACAGAACAAAATCCCCTTTCTCAAGACGAACTCTACAAAACCCATGCCTATTGGCGCACTTGTAACTATTTAGCTGTAGGTATGATTTATCTGCGCGATAATCCCCTGCTTAAAGAACATCTTAAACCCGAACACGTTAAGTATCGTTTACTTGGTCACTGGGGAGCAAGTCCGGCCTTAAGTTTTACCTACGTTCACCTCAACCGTTTAATCAAAAAATACGACCTCGATATGATTTTTATGGCCGGTCCCGGCCATGGGGCGCCGGGGGTACTCGGTCCGGTTTATCTAGAAGGAACCTATTCGGAAATTTACCCCGATAAAAGTGAAGACGAGGAAGGATTACAAAAATTCTTTAAACAATTTTCTTTTCCCGGTCACATCGGCAGTCACGTCACCCCCGAAACCCCTGGTTCTATCCATGAGGGCGGCGAACTAGGTTATAGTGTTTCCCATGCCTACGGTTCTGTTTTTGACAATCCCGACCTAATTACGGCCGTGGTGGTGGGTGATGGGGAAGCAGAAACCGGCCCCCTTGCCACCGCATGGCACTCGAATAAATTCCTTAACCCGATTCGCGATGGTGCGGTACTGCCAATTTTAAACTTAAACGGTTATAAAATCGCTAATCCCACCATTCTCTCCCGTATTTCGACGCACGAGTTAGAAAGTCTCTTTGTCGGTTACGGTTACACTCCCTACATCGTCGAATGTAAGGAAGATGAAGACCTGCTGCACTGCCATCAAAAAATGGCCGCTACCCTAGAACACTGTATCAATCAGATTCGCTCCTATCAACAGGAAGCTCGCAGCACGGGTATTGCTAAACGTTACCCCTGGCCGATGATTATCCTCCGGTCTCCCAAGGGTTGGACGGGCCCGAAAAATGTTGATGGTCATAAAGTAGAAGGATTCTGGCGCGCTCACCAAGTCCCCATGGGTGCTATGCAGGAAAACCCCGAACACTTGAGAAAATTAGAGGAGTGGATGAAAAGCTATAACCCGGAGGAATTATTTGACTATACCACGGGTAAATTTAAGCCAGAATTTAAAGAACTGGCTCCTAGGGGTCATCGTCGCATGAGTGCTAACCCGCACGCTAACGGCGGATTGGTGCGTAAAGACCTAAAAATGCCCGATTTTCGTCAATATGCCGTAGATGTCACCCACCCGGGCCAGGTGGAAGCGGAAAACACGGGAGTGATGGGGGTATTTTTGCGGGATGTAATGCGAAATAATATGACTAATTTTCGCGTTTTTGGTCCCGATGAAACTGCTTCTAATCGTTTAGCGGCTCTCTATGAAGTGACTAAAAAAGCTTGGTTAGCCGATACCTATCCGGAGGATTTAGATGGTAGCCAATTATCTCCCGATGGTCGGGTGATGGAGATGCTGAGTGAACATACTTTAGTCGGTTGGTTAGAGGGTTATTTATTATCCGGTCGTCACGGTTTATTTCACTCCTACGAGGCTTTTGCTCATGTTATTGATTCCATGTTCAACCAACACGCTAAATGGCTCGATATCTGCAAAAATCATGTGCCTTGGCGTGCTTCTGTTTCCTCTTGGAATCTGTTATTATCCTCGGTGGTTTGGCGGCAGGATCATAATGGTTTTAGTCACCAAGACCCCGGTTTTATCGATTTAGTAACCAATAAAAGTGCCGACGTGGTGCGGGTTTATCTTCCCCCCGATGGTAACTGTTTATTAAGTGTGGCTAACCACTGTCTCAAGAGCAAGGATTACACTAATATTATCGTTGCTGATAAACAGAAACACCTGCAATACTTGACCATTGAAGAAGCAATTAAGCACTGCACCAAAGGTATCGGTATTTGGGATTGGGCTAGTAACGATGATGACGGAATCAATCCCGATGAACCAGATGTAATTATGGCTTGCTGTGGGGATATTATCACTAAAGAATCTTTAGCAGCAACGGCAATTCTGCGGGAGGAATTCCCTTACTTAAAAGTTCGCTTTATCAATGTGGTTGATCTGTTTAAATTACAGTCTGAAAGTGAACATCCTCATGGTTTATCAGAACGGGATTTTGATAGTTTATTTACCCCTGATAAGCCAATTATCTTTAATTTCCACGGTTATCCTTGGCTGATTCATAAACTTACCTACCGTCGCAGTAATCAAGAACGTATTCATGTGCGCGGTTACAAAGAAGAAGGGAATATTAATACTCCCCTAGAATTAGCGATTCGTAACCAAGTTGATCGTTTTCATCTAGTAATTGATGTGATTGATCGCGTGCCAAAATTAGGTTCTGCTGCCGGTCATGTGAAAGAACGAATGAAAAATGCCATTATCGATAATCTCGATTATGCTTTTACCAATGGCATCGATAAGGACGAGATTACTAACTGGAAATGGCCCTATTAATTAGGCTAGAAAGTGGTTTAGGTGATGATAATTTATTAGTTTATCGATAAATTTCATCTTCCTATTCCACCTAAATAAAATATTATTTGAGTTTAATTATGGTGCAATTAATAGAGTTTGTATATAGCGGTTTTCACAGAAGTGAGTCCCGATTGAAACACTGAAATGCCTATCTATCAAGGGATTTACCATAGCAATTCAGTTTGAGATGTCAATGCGGAGAATGAGTAAGTCTAACTCATACCAATTCTCCAAAATCTGACTAAAAAAATTTTCATCCCCCCAGCATCTCCATCCCTGTTAAAAAAAAGGGAAAAAGGGGGACTTAAATTCGATGATTTGATCTGTAATTTCTCTGGGCAAAAATTGCTATTAACTACCCGGAGGGGGAATTACAGGAATTTCGATACCGTCCGGCGCTAAGGGGGGAGGTGTGGGGGTTAGTTCTGGCTGGTCAACAGGTTCAGGTGTACTAACTAAGGGGATATTTTCCACCACGGGAAGACGGGGAGTGATTGGTTGGGAAAACAGCGCTTGAATTGCCGCTTTTCTGGTTTCTGGAGGTTCCAAAGCTTGCTGCCAGAGACTTTCATAAAAGAAGAAAATCACCCCTAAACCCCGTTGACGAGCAGCCAATACCTTTTCTTCAATAAAGGGTAGGGCAATCGGTCGATTGCGTAAACCGGTTAAAACCCCCACACCGGTGGGGATAGTTTGCTGGGTTTCTTGAATTTCGGGACGCTCTAATTGTTTGAGAAAACTGGGCAGATCGGGACGATAAACCTGTACGATTAACTCATCGACTAATCCTTGCCGCACCCAAGCGAGCCAATCCTGTAAATGACCATTATAGGCGAATTCGTAGGGATTAGGGGCGATCGAAAGCAGTATATTCGGTTTAATTGCCTGAATTGATTCTTTGAGATTAGCCAGAAAAGCGGTGATTTTATCGGCCCGCCATTTTGTCCATTCGGGATCCCGGGGGTTAGCCGGGGGCGTTTTTTCGGTTTCCTGTTGATAAAGGGCGATAGTATAGGGATCATAGCCGAATTCGTTGGGTAAACTCAGATGATCGTCGAATTGGATGCCGTTAATATCGTATTGTCCCACTACTTCCAAGACTAATTCCCGCAGAAAATTCTGCACCTCGGGACGGAAAGGGTTCAACCACACCACCTCACCGGCTGCCCCCACCCAAGTGGTCCCTCCGTCGCGTTTTTGGGTTAACCAGTCTTGATGTTTTAAAGCTAATTCTGAGGTGGGAGGAGCCATAAATCCGAATTCAAACCAAGGAATGACTAATAATCCCCTGCCACGGGTTTGTTCCACCATTTCTGCCAAGATATCTTGTCCCTGCGCTCCCGTAGGCACAAAAGGCTGTATTCCTTCCCGTTGAGCAATCGCACTCGGATAGAGAGCATAACCGGAATTCCAGACCACGGGATAGATAGCATTAAAATTAAGATTAACTAATTGCTCGATCGCCTGTTGTCGTTTATCCCTGTCCATCAGCATGGCTGTGTCGTTGGTGGTAATCCAAACACCGCGGATATCGCCATCCCGACTTTGAGAGAAAGCAGCAGAAAAATAGCCTAAGAGTAGGACTATTAGAAAAGATGCTAAAAATAGTAGTATGGGGAGCTTTTTAAGAATTTGCCGCCAAGCACTGGTCGGAATTAGAAAAGTCATTTCTTTAAGGTGAAGATTAACGGTTTTAACTGGCTATAATACCAGCTTTGCTCAACTCTTTCAGGCTAGATTGACCCAAAATATATATTTACCTATTTCTTCACTCGCGACAATTGACCTTGACGATAGAAATCATCACGACGAACATCGAATTGCTTTAAGGCAAGTAATAACCGATTGGAAGGACGAAAAAGAAATAAGTTGACCCCTGGAATTTCTAGGACTTCTTTTAACTTATCGGTATCGGGGTTAGTGGTAGTCAGAAAGTATTGTACATCAGCATTAAGACGATAATTAAGGGAAAGCAAATCACCTAAGTTAGTCCAGTCATTACCTTCGTCGCTGATAATAATGGCATTGGGTACAGCATTGATTTTTCTGGCAACTTCGCCATTCCAATAACTAGGAACTTTTGCCCAACTGGTTTCGGAAAGAGCATTATTAAAGTTCGATATTATACTAGCAGTTAACAAAAAAGTCAAGATAATTTTACCTAAAATTTTACCTTGATTAAGCAATTGTGACAAGAAAAAAGCCACAGTTATATAGATAGTGGGAAAGGTGGCAATTAGATAACGGGTGACAGTTGATCTAGTGGTGGTCAAAATTAGATCGGGAATGACTAAAGCTAGGAAAGGTACTAGGGTTGAGGTAATCAGAAAAGTAAAAGCTATGGGGTTATTGTAGCGATAAACTCGATAAAAAGCATAGATAGTTAAGATTAAAAAAAACAGTCTATATATATAGGTGAAGATGTTATTAAAACCAAAATCGCTATCGCTAAATGGAGAAGTAAAAGTTAAGAGCCATAATTTACCGAACAATCCCCAATCGAGATAGTTAACGGCAGCCCAACTGGTGGAGTTAAAGGCCCTTTGAGAGTTAGTTAAAAAAACCCGTAACCAGGGTATATATAAAATTATCATTGTTAACCCAGATAACAGGAAAAATATCAAGTTATTTTTTCGCTCTGGTTTCATAACAAGATACCAAATTATCAAGGTTGCTTGAGCAAATAAGTTGAGAATAAAAAAGAGATGGGTGTAGAGTCCGAGAGTATTAGATAAGGTATATAAAGACCAATTAACAAGAGTTCTTTTTTTGAGGCATTTTAACAGCATTAATTGACTGATTATCGTTAACAAAACTAAAAGACTATACTGACGAGACATTTGAGCAAATATTATATCAACTGGAGAGAGTGCCAATAAAATTACTGCTAAAATTGCCGTTAACTTTGACGCAAATAATTCTAGGGATAGATAGTAAATAAATGGCAGGGAGAGAAGACTAAAAACAATCGCTAAACTGCGGGAAGAAACGGGAGAAAAACCGAATATTTTTTCCCAATAGCGAGAGATCATAAAGTATAAAGGTGGGTGTTGAGGGTCTTCTTTAGCGAGAGATTTAATCGTATCAAAAACATTGCTTTCGGGTTTCAGTTGTTGAAATTTTCCTAATTCTGTGGTAGATAAAAGACGGTTTTGAAAGATAGTATCGGCGATTTCCTTTGCTTGATAACCAGTGGTTCTAATGGTGGTGTAGGATTCATCATGCCAATAGATTTTTTTATCGATATTTGCGAAACGAAAAACCACACCGAGAGTTAGGATAATTGCCAAAAGTATTAAGAGCCAATTGGGAGTTTTATAATTAATATTTGCTTTCATTTTAATAATTAGAGCGACTTTGTTTAAGATTGAGAAACTTGGTAAATTCCGGTTGAAAAAGTAGCTTAATTGTGCCGGTGGGACCGTTACGGTGTTTAGTAATAATTACTTCGGCCACACCTCGATCGGGACTATCGGGGTTATAATATTCATCTCGGTATAACATCATAATTAAATCCGCATCCTGTTCGATACTATTATGGACGATGATATTATTGGCAATAAAGTTATGCAATTTATCTACTGTTAAATCATACACTTCTGTCTCTCCATCCGCTTGAATTGCCATAACTTCATCCCAATTAAAAGTTAGGTCTGAATTACTCAGAGAGCGAGGTAAAGCGATATAATTACCAATATTTAATTCATCTAATCTTTGCCAACCGTGGACAGTCAAAAATTTATGATTGGCTGTAGTTCTAATCGTGCGACCTAAACGAGTTGTTAATCGAAAAACTGGCTTAAATCCTGTGGAAAAGACCTTAGTTACCAGTGCTTTTTCTAATTTCATTGTTTCCTCATTAAGAGCAAAAACCGTAAAATTAGAGCAATTCACTAACTCACAAATTGGCACTTTAGCACGAGGATCGGCTAACTCAACTAAACTATCACCCGCTAAACATCCCGACTCGCGTAAATCGGACATCATCGGTCTTTTATTATTGCGAGATTCCACAGCGCGACTTAACTGAGAAAGAGCAATTACTGGAGCATGAATTTCTCTCGCTAAACCCTTAAGACTGCGGGTGATTTTAGAAATTTCCTGAACGCGATTATCACCTCCACCTTCCATTAATTGCAGATAATCGATTAAAACTAAGCCCATTTGTCCCTTTTTTTCTGCCTGTAAACGCCGCACTTGGGAACGCATTTGAAGCACACTTAAATTGGCACTATCATCGATATACATGGGCAAATTTAATAACTTTTCTAGTCCCCCAAGAACCTTCTCTAAATCATTTTGTCCTAAACGGCCCGAGCGAATCCGATTACTTTCGATTTTAGCCTCATTCGATAACAAACGTTGGGCTAATTGTTCCTTGGACATCTCCAAACTAAAGACAGCCACAGGTAAATTCTGTTGAGCGATATTATAGGCAATATTAAGAGCAAAAGAAGTTTTTCCCATGGAAGGCCTACCGGCGATAATAACTAAATCCGAGGGTTGTAAACCACTGGTCATCGCATCGAGATCATAAAATTGAGTTTCGATACCGGGTAGAGTGGTCGTCTCCTGCATTTTCTCAATTTCATTAAAAGTTTCAATTAAAGTATCCCCCAGAAAAATTAAACCCTCCTGGGGTCGTTTTTGGGTGAGACGAAAAATCTTTTGTTCCGATTCATCGAAAACATTTTCTAATTCTAGCGTCGTATCCCTGGCTAACTCGATAATTTCTCCCCCCGTGGAAATTAACTGACGACGCATATATTTATCCATCACTAATTCAGCATAGCGATCGATGTTGGCAGCCGAGACAGTGCGCTCAATTAATTGTAACAATCGCGGCATTCCCCCGATTTCTTCCAGCAGATGATTATCCTGTAACCAACTGCTAACCGTCATTAAATCCGTCGGTTTTCCCTTCCCTTGTAAGGCAAGTGCCGCACGATAAATATCTTGATGGGTTTTCACATAGAAAGCTTCTGGAATTAAAAAATCACTGATTCTACCTAACGCTTTTGGATCTAGTAAAATACCACCTAAGATAGATTCTTCCGCTTCAATATTTTGGGGGGGGAGGGATTGATCGCTAATCATTGTCAATGCTGACCGTGCTTTATCATTAATTATAGTCAGTTTCACCCTAATTAAATACAAATGTTCAGGTTAATGATAGGATTCAGTATTCAGGAGTCAGGAGATTGTTTTTATTTATTCTCCCCACATCCCCACATCCCCACATCCCCACACCCCACACCCGTTCGGACCTCGGCGTGAGCTCGGTCGAACGCTGAGCTCACGGCCGAAGCCCACACCCCTTTTAAACAGGATTTAGTATGACTTTAATTGACTCCTCGGCGCTCTCCCCGGCCGTTTACTTTATTGGTGCGGGTCCCGGAGATCCCGAATTATTGACGGTAAAAGCCTATAAAATTCTCCAAAAAGCCGATGTTATCCTCTTTGCTGATTCCCTCGTCCCCAAACAGATTCTTGAGGATACCCGTAAAGATGCCGAGTTAATTCCCACCAGTAGCATCACCCTAGAGGAAATTATCCCTTTAATGATCGATCGCGTGCGTCGGGGTTTAGCGGTGGTGCGACTGCAATCGGGGGATTTAAGTCTCTATAGTGCCATCCAAGAACAAATTGAGCTTTTGACAGCAGCAGATATCCCCTTTCAGCTAATCCCCGGAATTAGTGCCTTTCAAGGATTAGCGGCCAAATTGGCCCTAGAATTAACGATTCCGGAATTAGTCCAGACAATTATTCTAACCCGGGTGGAAGGAAAAGCCTCTCCCATGCCAGAAAGTGAAGAATTAGCCTCTTTAGCCGCTCATAAAGCCAGTTTATGCCTATATTTAGCCGCCCGTCACGTTGACAAAGCCCAGGAAAAACTCCTAAGATACTATCCGGCAGAGCAACAGGTGGCCGTTTGTTTCCGTCTCGGTTGGCCCGACGAAAAAATCTGGGTTGTCCCCCTGTCAGAGATGGCCCAACTAACCCATCGAGAAAATTTAACTAGAACTACCCTTTATCTCATTAGTCCCGCTTTAAACCAGATTACAGGAACTCGATCGCAACTTTATCACCCGCAACACTCCCATCTTTTCCGTCCTCATTCTTAGGTATTTTCTGGGAAGTCTATCGAAAGAAACACTAGGTTTCTACCTAAAGATAGATTTAAAGAGCGGCGATTTTGTTTAAAATCGCAGTAGGAGGTAGGACAATTTTAAAAACGTTTAAAATTCGTCTAACAATCCATGCACAGCTGCCCTATGTGTTCGGGAATTACCCTTCGTCACCTTGTGGTTGGTCGTGCCTACTGGTATTGTCCTCACTGTCGTCAGGAGGTTCCTAACTTCCTTGATTGCTCTAGTCCTGCCAAGGTAAAGGTAGAGCGAGTTAGAGCGAGAAAAACAGTCTAGATTTTCAAGTTGGTAGATGGCAATAAGACCTGTGGGATGTGTTAATTTTTAACCCATCCCACTTTACCTATCTATACATCCCGAGGATTGAGATGGCTCATTTCCCAAGTCACATAGGTACCGATCGGACTCCAAATCAGGTAGGGTAAGAGTAGGATGCCCGCCCAAGAAGAAACAGGGAAAACCAATAGCGCCAGAAGACAACCCAAGAAAAAACCCGTACCTCCGATAATCGTTCCCGCTTTGAGACTGCGTAGTTTACAGGTGACGGGAGTATAGGCAGTAATAGTCAATTCCACCAACAGATAAAAAGCCATCAAAAACCAGCGATTAGCCGGTTGAGCTTCCCAGACTAAATAAGCAGAAATTGCCCCACAAATATAGATAATTGTCCAGATAAGAGGGATTAATCCTTCAAAGGTTAACCAATCGGGACGACGCAATCGCGCAAACCAACGCACATCGCGAGAATTGAGTAATCCCCCAGCTAACGCTACCAAAAATCCGACGACACCGATAAGCAACCAAGAGGGAATCATCATTTTTAGCTATCCTCCGCTAATTTTGGCTTTGTAACCCGATTCAACGAGAATTTGTAGGATCTTTTGGCGATGATCTCCTTGGATCTCAATGGTATTTTCTTTAACTGTACCACCCGTCCCGCAAGCAGTTTTTAACTGTTTTAACAATTTCGTCAGAGTTTCGGTTTGGCATTGAAAACCTGTAACTATGGTAACGGTTTTTCCCGCCCGACCAGATCGGGAGGTTTGTACTCGCAAATTCTGCTGATTTGGGGGTAATTCGGGAATGGAACGCTCAAAAGCTTGAGAATTGCTTTTATCTCCAAATTCCTGATAGGCAATCCGGTTTTTTTCTTTTGATTTACTCATATAGCAATTATCATACTGGGTTTGGGGTTTGGGGGTTGGGGGTTTTTCAGTGATCAGTAAACAGTAATCAGTGAACTGAAAACCAGCATCTGATAACTGATAACTGATAACTGATTCAAAGCTGACTGCTGATAGCTCTTAATTGGTTGGACTGGCAGCGCATTTGATTAAGTTCAGCTGCCGACATTCGATCGAGATGACCTAAAATCATATTAACTCGACCTTGGAATTTTAATTTTTCTCGATGTCGTGCCAAAAAATCCCAGTAAAGAAAGTTAAAAGGACAGGCAAACTCCCCGACTCGTTCATTTTTTTTATACAGACAACCCCGACAATAATCACTCATTTTATCAATATAGTTGGCCGAGGCGGCGTAGGGTTTGGAAGCGAGAATTCCCCCATCGGCAAATTGTCCCATTCCCAGTACATTAGTCTGCATTACCCAATCGTAGGCATCGATAAAAACACTATGAAACCAGTTTTCAATCTCTTGGGGAGAGCAACCAAAAATTAAGGCAAAATTGCTCAAAATCATTAATCTTTGAATATGATGGGCATAACCGGTATTTTCCACCTGTGATAATACTTGTTTGAGGCAATTCATCTCGGTTTGGTTACTATCCCAAAAGAAAGCCGGTAAGGGTTGTTGATGCTCAAACCAATTATGATTAGCGTAATCTTCTCCCAGATAATGATAAATACCCTGCATATATTCCCGCCATCCCAACACCTGACGGATAAATCCTTCGATGCTATTTAGGGCTAAATTATCTTTTTTATAGGCAATTTCTGCCCTTTGAATCACTTCCAACGGCGTTAGTAATCCTAGATTCAGATAGGGGGATAATAGGGAATGCCAGAGGGTTTCTTCTCCCGTTACCATCGCATCTTGGTAGGGGCCAAAGTTGGGCAGACAATTAGTAATAAAATGCTCCAAAACCTGTAAAGCTTGTCTGCGGTTTACTGCCCAGCGAAAAGGTTTGATTTTTCCATATTTAGGAATATCTAAAGCTTCCACATCAGCGATAACCTGAAGGGTAATTTCATCGGGTTCAAACCAAAGAGGAGCAGTAGTTTTTAATCCATCTTTGGGCGGTTTGCGGTTTTGTTTATCAAAGTTCCATTGTCCTCCTATGGGTTGATTATCCTCGATTAAAATCTGCCATTTTTTGCGACTTTCTCGATAGAAATCCTCTAGTAATAGTCTTTTACGAGATTTAGCCCAATTATTAAAATCTGTCCTTGTCCAGAGAAAGTGATTATTATCAATTAGGGTTATAACACAGTCTAAATTAAGATTTTTGATTAATCTAAGAAAAGGTAAATCATTAGGCATCATAATCTGTAATTCTTTAATGCCTAATCGTTTAATCCAAGCAGATAAAATCGGTTCAAAATCTTCAGCAACTTCGTAGGTGACAGACCATCCTAAAGTTTTTAATTCTTCGGCAAAATGACGCATCGCCGACCAGATTAAAACTAATTTTTGCTGATGATAGGGTCTTTGTCGAATATGATTGTGGGATTCAATTAAAATAACTGGTGTTTCCTGTGAATAGGCTTGACGATTAGCTAAAGCCGCTTGTCCTGTCCATAATTGATCCCCTAAAATCCAAATACCAATGGTCATAATTATCTCATGGCCTCTACTATTCCGCCGTATTTTTTAGCCATAATATCCGCCATTTCCCGAGCAGAAAATTTACTGGCTTTGTCGATGCTGGGGGTAAATATACCCGTAGGGGTTAAATAATGGGTAAATACCCCGACTTTTTTGCTAATAATCCACATATTTCTGGAAGTCAAAAATCAAAAAGGGGATGGGAAGTGGGGTGTGGGCTTCGGCCGTGAGCTCAGCGTTCGACCGAGCTCACGCCGAGGTCCGAACGGGTGTGGGGTGTGGGGAGTTTTCTCAGTGAACTGATAACTGATAACTGATAACTGATAACTGATTAGGTTTTTGTCCTGAGACTTTGGGCGCTTAGATAAAGTTGCGTCCATTCTTTGACCACTTGTGTGCGTTTACAGTTTAATTCGCCAGCGATTTCCTCAAGGGTTTTACCCGCTTTTAAGCCATCGATAACGCTTTTACCCGTGGGAGAAAGGCCAGCATAGTAACTTTGCCATTGACTGAGAGTTAAGCCAAAATTATGCTCTTTCGGGCTGATTTGTAACCATTCAGCGATTAATTCTGTCCCTTCCTTGAGGGCAAAAACCTTAATCGCATGATAGCCAACTTTTTCCCGGATACGATAAATCCGTTGGACGGGAATATTCATCGCTTTGGCGATCGCATCTTGGCTTTCGCCCCCTAGATAGAGGTTAAACCAAGTCACCGCCTCCGGACTAACATTTTCCTCTAAATACTTAGCAAAACTCTCTTGAACTTTTACCCGGAGAATTTGCGCTTCTTGGGAAGTGCGTTGATCTTCGTAGGTAGCGATCGCATTTTGATCCAGTAAACTTAAGCTAGTTTCCCCCTCATCGCCACTAATTTCATCGGAGAGAATCCTGATCATTTCTTGCCGCGGCACATTAGTGATACCGCTCCTCGATTGACGACGGAGATAATTAACAAAACGATAGGCTAACAGGGGTTGATTGCGGATCGGACGCAGAGCGTATTCCTCTAGGGTGGCTAACAGCAGCTGATCACGAGTAGCTTGATCGTTGGTACAACGAGCGATCCATGCTAACTGGGATTGCAGATAGCGATCGCTATTTAACATCTCTTGAATAATTTCCTGCAAGACATCGGCCACCGCTTGCTGACGATCGCGACTTAAGGAAACCCAAGTGCGAATTTTTTGCCGGAGAGTGACACAAGCACCGAGACGATCAATCAGGTTACGATAGGCGCGGGTGGGATTAACTTTCAGATAGCGTTGCCGCAGAATTTGCCAAAGATAGACTAATCCCCGTTTAGCGATTTCTAAATCTCTCTCGTCTAAATTTTCCCAACGTTGGCTATCTTCACCGAGTAACCAATTGATAATGGTATCCCGTTGGCGATCGGTTAAGGAATCCTCTGTTTGAGAGAGGCGATCTTGCCATTGTTGCCTTAACTCGTCGATTATTGTCGTCATCGAAAAATTGAGTTCCAAACCCCGTCTTTTTAGGACGGCTTTAGTTTGAATATTAGCGCATTTACACGATATATGCTAAAACCTGAGCCATGGAGAAAGCCGATCGCACCGATTTTACCCAACACCCGACTAGAACGAACTAATCAATTAAGTCTTTTGCCAGATAAGGATTTAGTCGATTTATGCCCCCCGATCAAACCATACCAAGTAACGAAGAGCCACCCTAAAGCAAGCCCTGCAAACCTCGAACTCGGCAATCTAACATCCGAAATGGGATTTCCTCCTTTGGCAACGTTTGGAACTGGATGTGAAGAATAGAATCCTCGGATTAGAGTACAATCATCGCATCGGCTCAAATCGGATCGAGGGAAAGTTCCGATGGTTTGAGTTTCGCCATCATGACAGTCTCTTTCAGCAGCCAACTGGCGAAGTTGCCTGAGAAATGTTCGGCGAGGAATCGGCAAGTGTTATATAAGAAGCGAATTATAGTCATTTCAGATAAGTCTGATACACTCTAGACCAGTTAAACCCTTATGAACTCTGGCATTAATATTCTCAATCTTAATTGAAATGACTATAGAACACAATCTTCGGTGTAAGGACTTGATCGCTTAGGGGGTGATGGAATATTATAAGGATAGGTTTTTTCAGTGAGCCATTCATGCGGATGCGGAGGTTAAGTCCTTAAGTTTGATTACGGTTCGACCGAACGCTCAGTAACGTTCTTCTCGGCGATTTGTGACAAAGGGTATTGTGAACAGTTTCTTGGGTAACTAAGCCATGAAAGCCTTGTCCAGACTCCATTTGAAAAGCTATAGATCACAAGAAACCCAAGAAAGCTAAATTGATTCGCATCTGGCTTAAATATGAAAAAAACACTAAGATTACTGACTATTTTATTCATCTTCATACTGTCGCTAGTTATAACTGCGTACCCTGCTTTTGGACAACTAAAGGAAGGTAATTTAATTTGGACGACGAAAAAAGAAGACATATTTTATATTTTAAGAAGTAATAACACTGAACCATCTATATTTCTTGATATTCCAAAAACATTTAATATTGAGGAGAAATATGAGACAGGAATCAATCTGGTTAGTAGTGGGAAATCTATTTTTTGGCTGGATTATGATTATGAGTTTAAAGAAGGTAATGACAATAACATTTCCATGTATGTTTATAAGATGGACATTGATAGTTCTAAACCATCTGTTGTTCTTGATCTTTCTCAAAAAGCCGGGTCTCAAATAGTACGATGGCTTCCTAGTTCTTTAACGACAGACGGGAAGTTTCTTTTTTGGTTAGGACAAAATTTAGAGGGAAAGCCTTTTATTTATAGATCAGATATCAACGGGGAGAATTTTTCCATGCTTTTTGAATTTCCCGATAAATCTACAAAGCAATCTACAATACCAAAACGTTTAACAACCGATGGGAAATTTATTTATATGCATATTGATGATGGTGTTATACGTAATGAATCTGGAGGGATAAAAACATTAACGGAATTGCTCGTAAAAATAGAAATAAGCAATCCCGTTTTATTAGCCATTGATGCACTGTCGATTTTACGAAACTGGACAGGTGAAGGAGTTTTGTCCATTAATAATTATGAGGATACTTTATTAACAGATGGTAAGTTTTTATACTTTACTATTGGTTTACTTAATCCTAATTATGGCGACGGAATTGTTCGTTCTGATTTTGATGGACAAAATCCATCAATGATTGCTGAGCCTAAATATGGGACTGGTGTAACCAGTATGACTAATAATAAGAATTCACTTTTTTGGGTATTGCGATATTCTAAATTTTTCCAAATTAATCAATCAGCTTTTGATGGCTCATCAAAGTCTGTTTTAATTGAGGTTCCTGTTGAGGATAGTCTCTCTCATCATAGAAGTTATAACATACCATCAAGTATTGCTTTTGTCTCGAATAATTATCTAAGCTCACAACTAATAATGGGAGTCGTCATTTTCTTGATAAGTTTGGCAATAATCTTAGGTTTATTATGGATTTTCTCAAAAAACCTATCAAACTCTGACAGAAAACAGGAGGCTGAATCAGAAGCTTAAAGTAATCTAATTCGTTATCTGTTAACAATTCTTTTCTAATTAAGTCATCCAGAATCATTTATGAAAGAGACTATGAAAGACGTATTTATTTGTCATGCTAGTGAAGACAAACTCCTGATTGTGGAACCTTTAGTTTCAGGCTTAGAAAAAGCTGACATTACTTTTTGGTATGATCGGGCTGAAATTAAATGGGGAGATAGTATTACAGCCAAAGTAAATGAGGGTTTAAGAATCTCTCGTTTTGTAATCGTTGTCTTGAGCGAAGCTTTTTTAAACAAAAATTTTCCTAAGCGAGAGCTTTTTGCCGTCCTCAATCAGGAAATTTATTCCGACCAAACTAAGGTACTTCCCTTATTTTCAGATAATAAACAAAAACAAAAGGTATTAGAAAGTTTACCGTTACTCAATGATAAACTATACCAAACTTGGAACGGCAATGCAGATACAATTATTGAAGCTCTTTTACCTCACTTGTCAGAAAAAACAACGCTTAAATTTAAAGATCAAAAAAGCGTAGATGATTTTTTAAACAGAGATAAGTTGATTTCTGATAAAGGGGTTAGCTATAGCAAACTTCGCCAACTCCTAGAAGCACAAAGTTGGCTAGAAGCTGATCAGGAAACGATCAGGCTTCTTTATAAAGCTACCGATAAACCAGAATTTACATCAACCTCTCATTTTTCTGTTGTAAAAATTCCCAATGAGGCCTTATCATCAACTGAACTTAAAAGAATATCTGATAATGACTTAATTATTCTTGATAATCTTTGGAAAAAGTATAGCCACAACAAATTTGGTTTGTCCACTCAAGCTCGTATCTATGAACAAGAAGGGGAAGATTACTATGCTTTTGCGAATCGTGTCGGATGGCGAAAAAATGGGCGGTGGTTAGGTTACAATGATCTGACTTGGCATTTGGACGCTCCAATCGGTCATTTACCTTGGCTACAGGGGAAAAAAGCATATCCCACAGAAAAGCAAATGAGAGACTTCCATTTTAGTGCTTGGACATTGAATTTAGGTGACAAACATTTTGCCGAAGATACTTTTATTTCAGTTCTCCACCAAAAAGTAATCAGTGATCGCATCACTAAATACTTAGTAAAAGTCAACCCAAAACTTATCAGTCAAGGTTGCTCATCCATTTACAATGATATTATCTATGATGGCAAAGTTTTTAAACAAGTAGCTAAGGCAGCTAGTTTTAAAACATCAATTGGTGGTCTGCCAATGAGAGGAGAAGCTTTTTTTATCTTTTCCTATTTTTCTTCTGTTAATGATAACTCATTAAGAGAGTTTGCAACGAATTGTTTCAATTACGCCAAAAAAAACTCTAACTTTTCTGGTATTTCACAAACTGTTTTTAACTTGAAGATACCTACAAATATTTGTTTTTCTATCTCTATGACAACCTTCATAGATGAGAAAACAAAACAACAAATTACAGAGACAAATCCCTTTGAAGAAACGGTAGATATTCTATGGTATATCGTACCAATTGTTTACACTCTTAATGAAAAGCAAGTTTATTTTTACGAAGAAGTGTTAGAGTCTAAACCTTGGGAGTTTTTGAGAGGTGAAATGGTATGGAAAGAACTCAGGAAAATTATCGAACAAACTTTAAGTGACTGAGATAAACAGTTAAACCATAATAAGGTAGAGAACTGGAGTTTCACTGGCACGATGGACTCCAGTACACTTATTGAGAACTTGATAACGTTTTATTATAAAATTCGGCCTTAACATTATCATTAAATTCAGGACTTTCTAGATAAGAACTAACTTCAATTACCCCAACTTTATTAATACTTTGTGGAACGTTTTCAAAAGTAATAATAACCTCAATTGGAGTATCTTTAATCAAAATATTGTCGGCTTGATAAGTGCCAGAATTACTGCCAAAATCCACTTTGTTTGCAATTAGTTCTTTACCATCCTCAATGATTCGACTTCTATTGTTAGAATTATAATTTCCGTGTATATAGAGCTTGTTTTTATCTTGTGTACTTGTCACCAAAAGAGAACACTTAATATTTTGAAGTGTTGAAGAAATTGCTGATCTTTGACATTCTTTGAACTGAAAAATTAAAGATTGGACTTTAACAATCTTATCCGTATTAAAAGAAGACGGCTCTGACACAGTTTCATTATCAGGTGCGAATGAAGCCGAGGGACTGGGTACATTTGAACCTTTTAAAGATTGATTTTCATCTTCAAGCTCTTTTATTTTTCTTTGCAAATCTTTGTTTTCCGACTCAAGTGTATTTAATTTTTCTGATAACTGAACTAAATCGGAATTGCTAGATTGCTGAAAAAAACTGGAAATCCATTCCTTAAATTTATAGCCGCCAAAAGCAGATAAGGGAATAGTTAAAACTAATAAAACAGAAGCAAATATTAGGTAATTTTTTCTTTGTTGTTTGTTAAATTCTTTATTCACTTGTCTGCGAACCTCCTCAATGTCATTATCCATTAATAAGTCAGATAATCCTAGTTCTTGAAGACTCTCTTTAACAGCATCAAGAGTGATAACCTCTTGATTATACTGTTTTCTATAGGAAAGTCGTTCAATCAATTTTTTAAACTCATCATCACTTAAACCATCCTTCAAAACCATAAGTTTTACCCTAAATTGTAATAAAAATAAATGTCCGTCATTATTTTGTATAACACTTTCTACGGTAACGATATGGGTCAACTTTCTGTATATCCATCTATTTTAGTGCAATCGCAAGAAAAATTTCCCCATATCATACCCAAAAGCGTGTTAGCCATAGCACATTGCCAAAAACCTTGTTTAACTAAATTCCTGACAATAGGCTGAAATAACACGAGTTTTCTGGTGTTATAACAACTATTCTTCAATCTGACCGCACCTCTTGACAAAAATTTACAATTATTCAACTCTTAGCGATCGCTATCGGGAGATAGAATGTGCGTGGTGCGTTACCCAAAATCGATCGGTGGAGCAGTAGGACTTGCATTAGGGAACGCACCCTACGGCTGCAATTCAGAGAGTTGATTTTCATTGGATGCCAAGCAAACAGTCTTCAAGGCCCGCACACCGGCATTTGCAATTTCTTGTGGTACTGGTTTTAGTTCCATAGATAGGTCTTCTTAAAAATACTTAATAGGGTGGGTTTTCTATACCACTACAATCGTAGCACAAAGCCGTCCTAAAAGGACGGGGTTTTAAACCCAAATTTTCGATAACCTTCATTATCAATAAATCCCGAAAATATTCCCGTTAATTAGCTTTAACTTTCTGCCCCATTGTATCGGCAGTGGTAGTGGAAACCATGGCCGCCATAACTTGTTCGGGGGAAACCGTAAAAGGCAGACGATGAATGTCCGAATTAGGCTGACAGGCAATTGCCGCCGCGTGGCGCAACTGGGATAGGGAAACATCTCTTAATCCTAAATCCTCTAGAGATTTCGGTAAACCAATTTGTTCATAAAACTGGATTAGTTGCCCCCGGGCCGATACTGCCAATTGATTGCCCAAAACTATTTCCTCTAGACGCAATTGGGCGAGAATGCCGTAGGCGACTTTTTCCCCGTGCAGGGCATGATGGCAAGCGGGAATATGGGTTAAACCATTATGAATTGCATGGGCGGCCACGGTACGACAATTAGCGCCCCCTAAACCACCAATTACTCCGGCTAATAAAACGGTGGCATCTACCACCTGTTTCCAGTCTTCCCCGCCGATATTTTCCAGAGCCTGCGGGGATTTTTGGAAAAGGATATCCCGCAAAACCCGGGCCTGTTGGACAGCGGCAATGATCAGGGTTTCTGTGGAATGACCGCTACTGACGGAGGCCTCGTACCATTTAGCGATCGCATCGCCAATACCGGCGATTAAGGTTCTTTTCGGGGCAGTTTGGATAATACCGTAATCGAGAATTAATAAATCCGGGCAACGGGCTAGGGACAGATCGTAAAGAAACGCCCCCGCATCGGAATAAACGTTAGATAGGGCTGTCCAAGCGGCACAGGTAGCGGCGGAGGTGGGAATCGTGGCGATCGGCAAATGGCACTGATGGGCGAGTAATTTGGCCGTATCGAGGGCCTTGCCGCCACCCACACCGATGATAAAATCTGCCTCATGACTCTTGACAGATGCCTTTAAATATGCTAAGGAATTTTCCGAACAATCGGGGGCGTAACTGTGATAGCTAGGAGTGAGATTTTTCAGGGGAGATGACAAAAAAGCTAAATTGCGATCGCCGCCAACCACGAGGGGACGTTTACCCAAATCCCCTAACTTGCCGGTGGATTCTTCTAGGGCATTGTCACCCCGAATCACTTGTGCGGGGGCGATTAACAGGGGCAAAACAGCGACAGCATTGGACATTTTTTGACAACCTCAAGGATTATTGGCTAAGTTTAGCGAAACTTTCGGGAAAAAGCTGTAGTTCAGGAGTATTATCCCCCGGGGCGGAGAAGGATTTTTTAATCTGTCCTAAGTACAAAGGAGCAGATAAACCGGGCTGAGGATGAACGAGAGTGCGAGCGCTAATGATAAATTGATTATTACCGCCAGCACCGGCGCGACCGGAGGAAAACAAGTCACTAGCGGCTTGTTTTAGGGTTGCTTCCACCTGCTCGGGAGTAACAGTATTGGGCAGGGAGATAACAGCTTGATTAGCTCCGTTATCATAGACAAGGGAGAATCTCACCGCCCCCGGAATTTCGGTACGGGTAAATAATCCTAACCCAAGACCGAAAATCCCCACCGTCAACACAGCCATAAAGCTAGTGATACCGACGAGACGAAAGCGGATTCCCCAACCGACGAGAAAAGCGATAATCGTAAGTACCAAAAAAACCAGCGTGGCAATGCCAGACCATTGGATGTATTTGGCAAAGTTCAGGGGAATGTCCATATTTTCTATAATACTGATTCTATGAAAACGGTTAGCATAAACCATTGTACCTATCCTGTGGTCGAAACTTTCCATTCCGTCCAGGGCGAGGGCTTTTGGACGGGAAGCAATGCTTTTTTCCTCCGTTTGGGAGGTTGCGATGTCTATTGTCCTTGGTGCGACCAAAAAGAGTCTTGGAATGCCCACCGTTATCCCCAACAATCCCTGGGGGAATTGGTAGAGATGGCAAAAGGGGCTAACCCCGCTATGGTGGTGATTACCGGCGGTGAACCTTTAATGCACAATCTTGATCCTTTAACCAAGGAATTAAAAAATCAGGGTTTACGGGTACATTTAGAAACTTCTGGCGCTCATCCTTTTACGGGGGTTTTTGATTGGGTGACTTTTTCTCCTAAAACTTATAAAATGCCCGATCCTAGTATTTATACACGGGTGAATGAGTTAAAAATTGTCGTGGCTAATCCAGAGGATTTAGAATGGGCAGCTATGCAGGAAAGTAAGTTATCGGAAGGGGTGATCAAATATCTACAACCCGAATGGAATACAGCAGAAAGCAAAGAGTTAGTCTTTAATTATGTTCTTCGGCATCCCCAATGGCGTCTCAGTCTCCAAACCCATAAGTTTTTAGGAGTCCGCTAACTGATAACTGATAACTCAGGTTAACTAACTATTTTTCGCCTCTAATTTGGTCAAACGACTTTTAAGTTCCTGATTTTCCTGTTTCATTTTTTCTAATTCCTCGCGAATTTCCTGAATTGCTTTGTCGGAACCTAATTTTTTCTGGACTTTTTGTACTGCTTCCTCGGCTACACGACGGACACGACCATCGGGAGTTCGATCGCTCAAAGCTTGTAAAATAGCGATAGCTTTGGCATTTTCTATCTGTCCTAAAGCGTTACACACTGCCACCTGCGTCAAGAAAAAAGTTTCCTTGGCAATAGTTTCTAAACGTTCCAAAATTACGGTTAATTTGTCGGTGGTTTGTCCCGAAGAAATCGCTCCCAGGGCGCGGATAGCCCCTAATCTCAGGGGTTGAGGCGTGCCTAAAGCCGTGTAGGTCAAAATTGACTCCAAAGCCGCCGGCGAGGTTTTTAACTGGCTTAAACCGCCAATTGCGCCCGCTCTTACTACCTCATTCCACCCCTTTCTTGACTGTAAAATCTGATTGAGCAGGTCAATAATTTCCCCTTCTTGATTTTGCAATTGTCCCACGGCCATGCAGCCTAATCCTCGTGCCGCGGCCGCTTCCACATAATAACTAGCATCTCCAGTTTCTAATAGGGATTTAAGCGCATTATAACTATCTAAGGTTTTAATTTCACTTAATCCCTCGACAATTGCCCGACGTACTTGTGCTTTTTCATCTTTTAACCCTTTAATTAAAGCAGTAACTGCCTGATCTAAACCAAGAGTTGCTAACTGTTTAGCCACCTCCACACGCACCCCCCAAAAAGGCTCATTTTCTAGGGATGTCCCTAAAGCTTCGATCGCTTCTAAACCGCCTTTTTTAGCAATGGCTATGGCTGCATAGATACGGGAAATCGGGTCGGGATCCTGTTGTAATTGCGCTTTTAATTCACCGATGGGATACTCAAGAGTGACGGTTTTGAGGAAATTATTACCCCGATCGAACTTGACAAAATCGGGCTTTTGTGCTAGGGGAAAATAGAAACTTTGTTCTTTTTGGTGAATCCGCAGATTGTAGGTAATATCCTCAGAGTTGAGATAGGCAAAAGCGACGGGAATTTTCAAGTCGAATAGTTCCTTTTCGTCTTGGGTTTGGGTGACAGTTAATTGGGCTAAATTATTCTGATTGTCCCAACTGTAGGCCACCTTATAATCGGGATGACCACCGCGATAAACATACTGATCAAAGAGGAATAATAAATTGTACCCGGTCGCTTTTTCGATCGCCCGTAATAAGTCCACAGTTTCCACGGTTTTATGGGCATTATCTCGCACAAAAGTATGAATCGCTTTTGCGAATAAATCTTCCCCCAAAATAGAGCGAATCATGTGATAAACACAAGCACCTTTTTCGTAGAGATGACGATCATAAAGTTCGATCGCTTCTCGATAAACATGAGTAACAATCGGACGACGATAGCGGGAAGCATCTTCTTCTAAATAACTTCTTGCTTCCCCTAATAAATAATAACTAGCAGCTGCTTTTCCGTATTCCGATTCTGTCCATAAAACCTCAGAATAGGAGGCCATTCCCTCTTTAATCCAAGCGTGAGACCAGTGTTTAATCACCACTAAATCACCGAACCATTGATGAGCTAATTCATGGGCAACTAAGCTTTCTGTCCAAGTATGATCAATGCTGGCTCTTTGATCAATTAAACAGCGATCGGTTAAAATTGTGGTGGAAGTATTTTCCATCCCACCAAAAATAAAATCATCTACACAAACTTGCGCGTATTTGGGATAGGGATAGGGATAACCAAACTTTTGGCTAAAAAACTCGATCATGCGGGGAGTTTTACCCATACTTCTTTGGCCCTCTTCTTCCCGTCCTTTTTCCACATAATAAGTGACAGGAACACCATTCCATGAGTCGCATAATTCAGCAAAATCTCCCACCGCAAGAGTCATTAAATAGGTAGGATGAATTTGCTTTTGTGACCAGTGATAAATTCTGTCCTCACCCACGGGTTCCACCGAGATTAATTCCCCGTTAGAAATAGCGATATAGGGTTGGGGAATTTTAACCCGAATTTCGGAGGTAGTTAATTGACCGGGGTAATCAAAACAGGGAAACCAAAAGCGAGAATCTTCATCTTCTCCCTGGGTCCAAACTTGCATCGGTTTATCGGGATAATATTCATCAGGTCCGATAAAATATAATCCCCGTTGTGGTTGCTTAACCTGATAGTTAATCGTCAGGATAATCGGTTTATCGGTGGTGGGTTGTAACAGATGAATGGTCAGGAGAGAACGATCATAGTCAAAGGGTTGACTGATACCTTCAATGAACACAGAATTAATATTTAGATCCACCGCATCCAGAGTTAAACTGCTAATTCCCTGACGAATGGGGGTGAGGGTAATCTGACAGCTGCCCTGAAAACTTTGTTGGGGAATATCAATAATTAAATCGAGAAAAATATGATTAACTTGTCCGGGTCGATCGGGGTTATAATGGGGTTTAGCCCCCGGTAATTCAAAGGGTTGACGCTGATTATTTTCCGTGTCGATGGTGAGATGAGACATATTAGCCCTAACTTGCTGATTTTTGTCCAGTAAACTTAAATTAACACGATCGGTCGTCCCTTTCCTTGCTAATAATAATCCCACCCCTATGAATCTCCCCTCCTTTCTCTGGTTATGGAAAATTGCCGCTTGGTCGATGGGATTTACCCTCTTTGCCTATTTTTTACTGGCAGTTTCGGGGGTAAACATGGGTTATCGACGACTTGCGGGCCAATCTCGACCGAAATGGTTAAGACCCTTTCATCTCCTCAGCGGCCTGATCATGGTTGCTTTGGTCTTAATTCTGCTGGGAATCGGATTAGTGGGAACAATCGGTCATTATGGCAGTTTAGGCCACTCTTCCCACCTGATAGCGGGTTTATCGGTGGTTTTTCTGGTTTTTGTTTCGGCAATTACCGGCCTGAACATTACAACTCGTCCACCTCTAGTGCGGTCTCTCCACATCGGCACTAATCTTTTATTGTTTCTGGGTTTTCTTTTTGTTACCCTAACAGGATGGGATGTGGTCCAAAAATATCTACAATAAAAATAGTCGGCGATCGAGTGGAGACTGTTTGATCGAGAAAAACTAGCCATCTCATCCCGAAAAATCGCTTTTTAGTGACAGAATACTCACCCCCAAATCATTATGCAAACCGTCGAATCACAAGCTATTAACACGATGTCAGTGCCAAAAAAAGGGCTACCGGTAACAATTATTACTGGGTTTCTTGGTAGTGGTAAGACTACTCTTCTTAATCATATTCTCAGCAATCAACAGGGGTTAAAAACTGCTGTTCTTGTCAATGAATTCGGTGAAATCGGTATCGATAACGAACTGATTATCAGCAGTGATGACAGCATGGTAGAATTAAATAATGGCTGTATTTGCTGCACGATTAACGAGGATTTAATTCAAGCGGTTTATAAAGTTCTCGAACGTCCCGAAAAAATCGATTATTTAGTCGTAGAAACCACGGGATTAGCCGATCCTTTACCGGTAGCTTTAACCTTTTTAGGTACGGAATTACGCGAAATGACCCGTTTAGATTCCATTGTCACTATGGTGGATTGTGCCAATTTTAGTCTTGATTTATTCAACTCGCAAGCGGCCTTAAGTCAAATCACCTACGGTGATATTATTGTTCTCAATAAAACCGATCTAGTGGATGAAGCGGATGTGGATTCTTTAGAAATAAGAATCCGGGACATGAAGGAAGGAGCGAGAATTATTCGTACTAGCAAAAGTCAGGTTCCTTTACCCTTAATTCTCAGCGTCGGACTATTTGAATCGGATAAATATTTCGACACAGAAGAAAAACACCACGACCATCATCACCACGACCACGATCACGACCATTGCGATCATGATCACGACCATGATCACCACCACGATCACGATCATGATCATCACGACCATTCCAATCATTTAGAGGTGGATGGATTTACTTCTATTTCCTTTGCTAGTGACCAACCTTTTTCGATTCGGAAGTTCCAGTATTTCCTCGATAATCAGTTACCAGAAAGCGTTTTCCGCGCTAAGGGTATTCTCTGGTTTGATGAAAGTCCTAAACGTCATATTTTCCACCTCAGTGGTAAGCGTTTCACTCTCGAAGATGACGAATGGAAAGGTAGTCCGAAAAATCAGCTAGTTCTTATCGGTCAAAATCTCGATCATGAAACCCTAAAAGAACAGATTAACAATTGTCTCAGTTTACCTGCTGTCAATCGCGGTAAAGGATTTGGGAAATAAACCCCGCTTTGTAAATCTACTAAGTTGGGATTTTTAAGGGGAAACTCTCTGCTAAAGTCGGGCGTTACTTTCGATTTTTTCCCTCAATCCAAGCTTTTGGGGGGTTCTACCCCCCAAACCCCCCGCGCATTAGCTTTTCGGTGGGATGCTTACAGGCAGCTGCTGATCCATTTGTCATCATCTAAAAGTCACCGATAATTGCTGATTGTCGGTATTTCTGCCTTCCTAACTCCTGACTCTAAGGACAATTTTTTGATTTTTACAAGAGGTCTATTGACCTTCTTGAGGTACTTTTCCTCCTAAAGATTCCACGATCGATCGAGTATTTTCTTTCAGCATTTTTACATAACTATCGCCCCCAGTACCCACCGCACCGATCGAATCAGAATATAATTGTTGTGGTGCTAATTTCACCCCCGCTTCTTCGGCTACAGTGGTAATTAAAGCGGGATTAATAGTCGTCTCGGCAAAGATAGCAGCAATCTGGAGATTTTTAATAGCATCGGCTAGATTTTTCACCGTTTGGGCGCTAGGTTGTTCTTCGGTACTAATGCCAATTAAAGTTCCTGCAACTTTTAAACCGTAGGCATGAGCATAATACTGAAAAGCGTCATGAGTGGTGACTAATTGCCTTTGGGAAGAGGGGATAGTTTCAATAGCCGCAGTAATCCAGTGATCAAGGTTTTCTAATTCCCTGATTAATTGGGCGGCATTTGCAGTAAAAATCTCTTTATCTTCGGGACTTAATTCAATCAATTGATCTCGGATTTTTTCCACCATGATTATCCCATTTTTCGCCGAACCCCAAACGTGGGGATCGGGGACTTTCTGTCCTTCTTTTTCCATTTGTAAAGGCTTGATTGCTTCTCCCACGGCCACTTTTTTAGCTTTAATTCCCGTAGAATTGATCATTTTAATTAACCCCGGTTCCAGATTATAACCGTTATAGAGAATTAAATCGGCTTTTTCTAAAGCCACACTATCGGAGGGAACCGGTTCATAAACGTGGGGATCATCCCCCGGTTTTAAAATGTCTTGATGGTCAATTTCTTCACCGCCTACTCGTGCGGTTAAATCGGCGATAATTGTGCTAGTGGAGATTACCTTGGGTTTTTGGTTATCGGTGGTGTTAACCGAGGAATTACAAGCAACCAATCCCAAAAATAAACAGGATAAAATTAGTTTTTTCATCGAGAAATAGAGATGAGGGTTTAGAGATTAGAGATGAGGGGAAATGGCATTGATATCTATCTTGATTTTTTTCCTGACTAAAGACTCCTTTTACCATTAAAATAGAGAATAGAGAAGGTGTAAATTCAAAAGACATGGATAACCAAGCCCCGATTAAACTACCGAAAACCAGCGAATCCGACCACCTCAAGCGCATTCGTCACACCACCTCCCATGTGATGGCCATGGCGGTGCAGAAATTATTTCCGCAAGCCCAAGTTACTATCGGGCCTTGGACTGAAACCGGATTTTACTACGATTTTGATGTGCCGGAACCTTTTACCGATAAGGATCTCAAGGACATCAAAAAAGAGATGGTCAAAATTATCAATAAAAAACTGCCGGTGATTCGCGAGCAAGTTTCTCGGGAAGAGGCGGAAAAGCGCATTAAAGCGATTAATGAACCCTATAAGCTGGAAATTCTGGCGGGAATTCAAGAACCCATCACCCTCTATCATCTTGGTGACGCTTGGTGGGATTTGTGCGCCGGTCCGCACCTAAGCAATACAAGTGAACTAGAGCCGAAAGCGATCGAATTAGAGACGGTAGCGGGTGCTTATTGGCGTGGGGATGAAAATAAAGCCCAATTACAGCGCATTTACGGCACAGCCTGGGAAAATCCCCAACAATTAGCCGAATACAAGCGCCGTAAGGAAGAAGCACTGAAACGAGACCATCGGAAATTAGGCAAAGAATTAGGTTTATTTATTTTCTCTGATTCTGTCGGTCCTGGATTGCCTTTATGGACCCCCAAAGGAACTTTAATTCGTTCTTTGTTAGAAGATTTTCTCAAAAAAGAACAGTTAAAACGCGGTTATTTACCCGTAGTTACTCCCCATATTGCTCGCGTCGATTTGTTTAAAATTTCCGGTCACTGGCAAAAGTACAAAGAAGATATGTTTCCCATGATGGCAGACGATGAGGAATCTGCTAGTAAGGAAATAGGATTTGTTCTCAAACCGATGAACTGTCCTTTTCATATTCAAATCTATAAAAGTGATTTGAGATCCTATCGGGAATTGCCGATGCGTCTGGCAGAATTCGGTACAGTTTACCGTTACGAACAATCGGGAGAATTGGGAGGATTAACTAGAGTTCGCGGTTTTACCGTCGATGATTCCCATTTGTTTGTCACTCCCGAACAATTAGACAAGGAATTTTTAAGCGTTGTTGATTTAATTTTGACGGTGTTTAAGAGTTTACAATTAAAGAATTTTAAGGCGCGATTGAGTTTTCGTGACCCCGAATCGGATAAGTATATCGGTTCCGATGACGCTTGGGAAAAGGCACAATCAGCGATTAGAAAAGCGGTGCAAACTTTGGGGATGGATTATTTTGAAGCCCCCGGAGAAGCGGCTTTTTATGGTCCAAAATTAGACTTTATTTTCCAAGATGCCCTCGAAAGAGAATGGCAGTTAGGAACGGTACAGGTAGATTATAATTTACCCGAACGTTTTGAGTTAGAATACGTTGCTGAAGATGGTAATCGTAAACGTCCGGTGATGATTCATCGCGCACCTTTTGGTTCTTTGGAACGTTTAATCGGTATTTTAATCGAAGAATACGCAGGCGATTTTCCTCTTTGGTTAGCCCCTGTCCAGATACGATTATTACCGGTTAGTGATACTCAATTGGATTACGCTAAAGAGGTGACAGCGAAAATGCAATTGTTAGGAATTCGCGCCGAAACCGATACCAGTGGCGAACGTTTGGGTAAAATGATTCGCAATGCTGAAACCGCAAAAATCCCCGTGATGGCAGTGGTGGGGGCAAAGGAAATGGAAACTAATAGTTTAAGTATTCGCACCCGTGCAGCGGGCGATTTAGGGGTAATTAGCGTCGAGGAAGTGGTGGCAAAATTAGAAACTGCCATCCAAAATCACGGTAATTTTTAAGCGTTTGCTCATCTAATTCTATGGGGACAGAAAATATTTCTGTCCCAGTATTTTTGATAAGTACCTAAGCAAAATTAATTACACATTTCGATAAAGCTTTTGCCTATTGCCTCTTGCCTCTTGCCTATCTTCACTAGGAAATTTATTTTGCACGACTACTTAAAGCGAGGAGATTTTTCCTGATTATCCTTTAGGTATCATCATCTTTTTTAAAGGGATTTTCCCCAATGCCTAGGCCTTTTTTGCTCTCTTTTAAGTCTTTCCAGAGGGCTTTAATTTTCTGGTAGGCTTCTAGAGAACTGATTTTGCCCCCGGTTTCCAGATTACAAATAAAACTGACTTTTTGGGCAAATTCCTGTAAATTGGCGTTAAATAGCAAGTTTTCTGGCTTAAATTCCCCATAGTAGGGGGCGCGAGGATAGAGAAAATTCTCCTTGCGGCGATCGGGGAGATTTGGGTTATCATCGTTAGGAGGATTCTGATTCATAGGGCGACGGCGGGTAATTTTGCGGAATTTCTTTAGATTTTTCGGTAATGGTAATGGGAGATAATATCAGTTGTTGGCTATCATTGAGGATTTAAGTAAAAACTTGACTGATTCGCCAAAAGTTGACCCTGGGGATCGTGACACTTTTTGGTTATAGGTTAAGGCTCGGTCTCAAAATGCTGGCAGTTATCTTTAAGCAGCAATTATACATTATTTTTTCTCAACAATCATCTCCCTGATGATCTAAATTTTTTATCTAGGTTGATCGCCAAAATTTACTGCTGCCGCTATCTGATTAACCATCGATTTTCGTTTATCAATTGCCGAGGATGATAACTATGGAAAAACTCTATGAAGGTAAGGCCAAAATTCTCTATCAAACCGATGATCCCGATATTCTCCTCACTTATTACAAAGACGATGCCACCGCTTTTAATGCCCAAAAACGCGGGCAAATTGTCGGCAAAGGAGAAATTAACTGTACTGTCTCCACTGCCCTATTTCAATGGTTAGAATCCCTAGGAATACCTACCCATTATATCGATCGCCCTAGTTCTAGGGAAATGCGCGTCAAGGCGATTAAAATCATTCCTTTGGAGGTAGTAGTCAGAAATATCGCCGCCGGGAGTTTGTGCAAGCAAACGGGATTAGAGGAGGGGAAAGTTTTACCTTTTCCTCTTGTAGAATTTTACCTCAAGGATGATGCTTTAGGCGATCCTTTGTTAACAACCGATCGCATAAAAGTGATCGATATTGCCAGCGAGGAGCAAGTCAATCAGTTACGAGATTTAGCCCTGCAAATCAATCAATATCTGCAAGAATTTTTCGATAAGTGCCAGATTATTCTCGTCGATTTTAAGTTAGAATTTGGAGTTGATAAAACGGGCAAAATTTATCTAGGTGATGAAATTAGCCCCGATACCTGTCGTCTCTGGGATAAAACCCAAGAGGATGCCCAAGCGCGCATTCTCGATAAGGATCGTTTTCGTCGCGATTTAGGAGATGTGGAAACTGCCTATCAACAAGTACAAGCAAGAGTTTTACAACAGATAGAGAGTTTATAACTTTAGGGTGTGTTAGCGAGCGCGTAACGCACCTTAATTGAGATTAGCAATTTAATAATTTATGTCAAGAAGAATTATCGGGTTAACAGGGGGAATAGCCTGTGGTAAATCCACGGTTTCCAATTATTTAGAAAATATCTACAAAATTCCTGTCCTTGATGCGGATATTTATGCCCGGGAAGCAGTGGAAAAAGGTTCGGCAATTTTAGAGAGAATTTTTCAGCGTTATGGCAGAAAAGTTAAAACTGAGGATAATTCCCTTAATCGCCAGCAGTTAGGAGAGATTATTTTTAATAATCCCGAGGAAAAAATCTGGTTAGAAAGTCAGATTCATCCCTACGTCAGAGAATGTTTTAATCGGCATTTAGAGCAGTTAGAAGCCCCGATAGTTGTTTTTTCTGTTCCTTTATTATTGGAAGCCAAACTAACCCATTCAGTCACAGAGATTTGGGTGGTTTCCTGCGGTTTAGAGCAACAAATTCAACGCTTAATGACTAGAAATAACTTAACTAGGGAACAAGCGATCGCTCGGATTAATAATCAAATGCCTTTAGCCGAAAAAATTGCCTTAGCTGATATTGTTTTGGACAATTCTGGGGATTTAGAAGCTTTATATCCCCAGATCGATCGAGCTATACAATAGGGATTAATTTTAAAACAACCAGGCAAATTTTCCCACCCCGAATTTTACATAGAGAATAATTGCCAAAACCAATAAAAATAGAAAGCCAATAATTAATAAATAGTCTTTATTGGTTAAGATTGATTCCTGTAAAAATGTGCGATTAGGATCACCAGAGAAAGCCTTAGCTTGTAAAACTACCTCTAGTTTTTGCGATTTAGCCATAGCATTTAAAATTAAAGGTACAGCGATGGAAGCATAAATTTTTCCTTTTTGCAGCCAACCCATTTTTTCTATTGCTAATCCTCGTAATCTTTGAGCAGAAATAATCGATCGAGATTCTTCTACTAGGAGAGGAAATAAACGCAGGGTAGAGGAAAAAATAAAGACTATTTTGTAAGGAATTCTGGCTTTAGTTAAACTCACCATCATCTGATTTATATCGGTGGTAAAAATAGCGAGGGGAATAATTAAAACCATCGTGAGAGTTTTAAAGATAACATTTAAACCGTAGAGGGTTCCCTCCACAGTCATTTTAGTAGAACCGACAGTTAATAAGGGAGTTAATTCAGTTTTTCCCGTTAAAGCTTTTACCTGTTCCACATTAAAAAATCCCATGGTAATTAATAAGAATAGATAAAAGGGAGCCATGAATTTTAAAATAGTGAGGAGATAAGACCATTTTACCCCCGCCCAGAGACAAGCTAAAGCGACAATAAGAGTTAGAAAACCGCCAGCGAGAGGACTTTCCCAAGTAAAAGCGATGAGAGTAACCACGATCATCATGGTTAATTTTGTCCGAAAATCTAGGCGAGTAAAAGGAGAATCTCGATCGACGGTTTGCCAGTTAAATGATTGCATAATCAAGAAAAAAGTTAGTAAGTAGCTAGGTGTTAAAAACTGTCAGATGCCCCCTTATTAAGGGGGATCCCCCCGCCTATCGGCACCCCCCTTATCAAGGGGGGCAGGGGGGATCGGCACACCCTTATTAAGGGGGGATATATCTTCAATTTAATTATAACTTTAAGGGAATGAGTTAATTACCCATCCCCATCAATCCCCTAGGAAGGGTTAGTAATTCTCTTCATTTGCTCTTGAATTTCAGGGTTATAAATCTGGAGATAATTCCAATAATTACCAAACACCGATTCTATATAACCCTTAGTTTCCCTAAAGGGAATATTCTCAACAAATTCATCGGGATCGCTAAAATCAAAACGCTGTTTCCATTTAGAAACTGCCCCAGGTCCAGCATTATAACTAGCCACGGCAAAAAGTGAATTTCCGGCGAATTTGCCGTGGGTATAATCGAGATACCATGTCCCCATCATAATGTTATCTTCGGGATTAGTTAAAGAATAACTTTTATTGCCAGTATTACCCGCGATATATTTACCCGTATCGGGCATAATTTGCATTAATCCCACTGCCCCCACAGGAGAACGAATTTCTTTTTCAAAGCGGGATTCTTGCCGGATTAAAGCCGTCACTAGCAAGGGATTTAATTGTCTATCTTTTGACCATTCCAGGATAGTATTGTAGTAGGGAAAGGGGAATAAAGCGTGCCAGTATTTATCATTTTGTCGCAGGGCTTTCCATGCTTCCCTTTCCTCCGGGGTATCTCTTTCTCGCAAGCGCCAAATCAGGTTAATTCCTTCTAAATTTTGATTGCGAGAGAGTTTATAGACACCGAGGTTAAATTGTTCATCAACGCTTAAATTCCAAGGATCGACAATTTCTGCTTGAAAGAGATTCCAAGCGTCCGTATCTTCACCAATTCGATATAATTCCTTGAAAGCTTCCGAACCAGCGGGGGGATCGTTACGAGTGGCGGGTTTGACGGTGGTAGGATTATAGGAGCGGACAGTGGTAAAATCCCCCACGTCCCAACCTAATAAGACCGCCGAGCGCCAAGCATAATAGGAATGGGGATGACGAGAAATAGTGTAGGTAAAAGCTTGTTTTGCTTCTTGGTTTTTGCCGAGTTTTTGCGCCCATTTTCCCACCCAAAAGGCCGCTTTCGGGGCAATTTGACTATCGGGATTATTAACCGCAATTGGCTGCGCCCACTGCCACGCCTTGGCGTAATCACCGGATTTAGCAGCTCTTTGGGCCATTAACCAGCGATAATCGGCGGCTTCGTCGGATTTTGGGTATTTATTTAATAGAGTCTGCCATGTTTGACTAGCGGCCTGAGCATTAGTTGATTCCAGTAATTTGGCTTTCGCTTCCAAAGCTTCCGGAGCGCGATCGGGAAATTGCTTGACAATGCGATCGAGATATGCTATGGCATCGCGGTTAGGAGAAATTTGAGCGAGTCGCAGTAATCCCAAACCGGTTTCTGGGGCCTGGGGATAGGTTTTAATTAATTTTTGGTAAGCGGTGCGAGCTTCTGGCAGTTTTTTGGCAATTTGTAGCCCGCGGGCGTAACGATAGGCTTGTTCGGGGCTAGGAGTGGCTTTAGCGTAGGCTTTATAGGCTTTTTCGTACAATCCCGACTGCCAATAACCCGCCCCAATCATTGCCCAATCCGCCGGAGTTAACTGCTCGGCGTAGTCTTTCACCAAACGATCGCGGGCTTGATTGAGGGTAGGATCAAAAGGATTAGCCTTGGCTAACTGCAACCATAAGGGAAATTGATCGGGATTTTCTTGAAGACGTTGGCGAATTAAAGCCAAAGTACGCGGGTGTCGGGGGTATTCCTTGAGCAATTTTTCATGATAACTGGGGTCGTATTTGCCCAAAGAGTAGTAAGCTTCCGCCACTACGGGCGATTGGGGATAGGTTTCCAGTAATTTTTGCCAAATTTCTCGCGCTCTTTCACTATCATTGCTTAATTCGTGGGCGCGTCCCTGTTTGAGGAGAATCTGGGGAGCGAGGACAGGATATTGTTTTTCTAAGCCTTCTAATTGTTTTAAAGCCGGACCCCCTTCATATTTTCTCAATAAATCCATAGCCAAGAGATAGCGGGCGCGACTACGATCTAAAGAGGGCGCGTTGGCATCAGCAACATCTTTTAACTTGACATCTCGCTCGGTTTGTGGTAGGGAAGCGCTATCAACTACGGCAGAGGGTTGGTTAGGATCTTGGCTAGGAACCGAAGCACTATTGCGATCGAGCCAAGCGAGAATTTTCGGGTGAAAGAGAAAGAGACTGGTGAGAGTAAAAAGGGCAACCCCAGAACCTAGTCCAAGAATGAGCGGGGTGTGAGGGGGGAATTTCTTAAACATTACCTTAATTCAAGACAGCAACTCAACATACATTATCAGTGATCGTGGTGACAGGTTGTTTGTTTCAATCAGGTTGGGGGGTTGTTCAGTTATCAGTAAGCAGTAATCAGTAATCAGTGAACTGAAAACTCCCATCTGATAACTGGTAACTGATCACTGATCCCTGAGATATGGTACGCTAAACAGGATTTAAGTATTATTAATGATTACTATGAAACAGCGCGGCGTGACGGTTTGGTTAACAGGATTGAGCGGTGCGGGGAAAAGCACGATTACCGAGGCATTACAGGCAAAATTAATCGCTGAAGGTTATTCCATTGAAGTTCTCGATGGCGATGTAGTACGGACGAACCTCACCAAAGGTTTAGGATTTAGTAAAGAGGATCGCGATGAAAATATCCGTCGCATTGGTTTTGTGTCTAATTTGCTCACCCGTCACGGTGTGATTGTCCTAGTTTCGGCTATTTCTCCCTATCGTGAGATTCGCGACGAAGTACGGGGGAAAATCGGCAGTTTTGTCGAAGTTTTCGTGAATGCGCCCTTAAGCGTCTGTGAGGATCGCGATGTGAAAGGATTATATAAAAGAGCGCGTGCTGGCGAAATCAAGTCTTTTACGGGAATTGATGATCCCTATGAACCACCTTTTAACCCGGAAGTGGAATGCCGCACCGATTTAGAGACTTTAGAGGAAAGTGTCGCCAAAGTCTGGAACAAATTGACGGAATTAGGCTACATTCATCAAGCGGTGGCGGTTTAATCCCAGAATAACTTTGTATTATTGGAAAACATCGTAGGGACGTGGACTACAAACGTCTCTACCCCCCGATTAACCCCTTAAGCAAATTTGTTAGTTAATCTCCTTTTCTTCAGTACCTAAGCCAAGTTAATTATACCTCTCCCTAACCAAACAGTAATCAGTGATCAGTAAACAGTAAACAGTAAACAGTGAAAAGACAGTAGGAAACTTCTATTTAATACTGCTCACTTAAAACTAAAATCTGATAACTGATAACTGATAGCTGTCTCCTATCTCAACTAGCAAATTAATTTTGCAGGAATACTTAATATTTAAAGGTGCTAAATTATTTTGAAATCTCGCTCTAGTTATTGGAACCTCATTCCCTATCTCCGTCCCCAAACCCAAACAATTATTTTGGCGTTTATCTGTACGATCGGATTTACGGTATTTTGGCCGATTTTAGCTTGGTTAGCTGGACAAATGGCCAGATATATCGGTGAGGGAAATGTGCAAGCATTGGCGACACTTTCGGGGGTGGGGGCAGTGGTTTTTTTACTGCGGGGAATGTCTCAGTATGGACAAGATTCCCTGATGGCAAAAGCTTCTTTAAAAATTGCCCTGGAATTAAGAAAAAAAGTTTATGCACACCTGCAAACCCTCGGTTTAAATTACTTTGAAACAGCAAAAACCGGTGATTTATCCTATCGTTTAACGGAAGATATCGATCGCATTGGGGAAGTAATTAACAAATTTTTCCATGATTTTATTCCCTCAGCCTTACAGTTAATTGTCGTCTTTGCCTATATGTTTATTGTTAACTGGCAATTGACGATCGCTGTGATTATTATCGCTCCTTTGTTGGGAGTTTTGGTGGGATTTTTTGGTGAAAAATTATTACAATATGCTCGTCGCGCCCAAGCGAAAATATCTAATCTTTCTTCGTTATTAACCGAAGTTTTTGGCGGTATTCGTGTGGTGCAAGCTTTCGCAGCTGAAGATTATCAAACCCAGCTTTTTGCCCAAGAAGCGGAGGAAAATCGCCGCGCTCAATACCTATCAGAATCCACCAAAGCTTTACAATACGTCGTGGTGGGATTCTTACAAGCTCTCGGTGTCATCTTTTTATTCTTTCTCGCTGGTTGGCAAATTTCCCAAAAGAATTTAACTGGAATTGACTTTGTTAGTTATGTGGCAGCGGTGGCAATGTTAATCGATCCCATCGCCCATATTACCAGTAATTATAATCAATTTAAACAGGGGCAAGCCTCCATGGATCGGATTTTTGAATTGTTAGCTATTCTGCCAACAATTACCGAAAAACCGAATGCGATCAATCTGCAACCCCATAGCAAAGAAGTTGAATATTGTCAAGTAAATTTTTATTACAACCAGGACAGACAGGTTTTAAAAAATATTAATTTTACTGCGCACGCTGGCGAAATGATTGCTTTAGTGGGAGCATCGGGAGCGGGAAAAACCACTTTAGTTAATCTTTTATTGCGTTTTTATGACCCCACTTCTGGCAAGATTTTAATCGATGGGGTGGATATTCGTGATGTGACTTTAAAAAGTCTCCGGCGACAAATTGGCGTAGTTTTGCAGGAGAATATTCTCTTTTCTGGCACTATAGCCCAAAATATCGCTTTTGGCCAGGTAGATTTTAATCTACAAGAGGTGGAAAAAGCGGCAAAAATTGCCAACGCTCATCAATTTATCGGTGAACTTTCCCAGGGTTACTATACCTATGTGGGAGAAAGGGGTGTTAATTTATCGGGTGGACAAAGACAAAGAATCGCCATCGCGCGAGCGGTTTTATCTAATCCGAGAATTTTAATTTTAGATGAAGCGACTTCAGCGCTCGATTCGGAATCGGAAGCTTTAGTGCAGGAAGCTTTAGAAAGAATTATGACGGAGCGCACAGTATTTGTTATTGCTCACCGATTAGCAACTGTCAGAAAAGCTAACCGTATTTTAGTTTTAGAAAAGGGTGAAATTATCGAGGTGGGTAATCACGAGGAGTTATTAAATCTTAATGGTCGTTACGCTCAATTTCATGCTAGACAATTTCAAGATTAGTCTATTTGGCGTTAAGAGTTGGGCATTATTTCTGATTTTATCATTCAAGCCAAGTTTTTGGGGGGTAGAATCCCCCAAACCCCGGAGCGCATTAGTTTTTCGGTGAGATGCTTACACGCAGTTGTTCATATATTTGTACTAATTTAAGAGTCACCGATATAGCAGTTATCTTAATAGTGAGGTAGGAAGTTTTCGTTTTGGGGAGTCAGTCGCGGAATTAGGTGGCTCTCTTATCTTTGTGTGATAACTTATATAGTAGTGATCGATCTTTGTGTCCTTTGTGTCTCTGTGGTTCGTTCCACTCACTCGCCGGCAACACTGTATCTTAGAATACATTTTACCCACCAAACCTAAGAGAGACATTAGGTTAGACTTCATCTTTAGGGAAACGCTGTAAGTATCCAGACAGAATTAATTACACATATTTTTCCGTCCCCTCTACTTAGGGTTTTTTTCGGGGAATTCCTCGCAGGGTTAAAACATCATCGAGGGTGGAACAATAGTTTTTTAAACCAAAATCAGCAGGAGTATAGGTTTTAATGTGGGTGAAGTGGCGATAATTCATGGCAAAGCGGTCCCATGCTTCCATCTGCAAGTTAAAAACTTTGATAAAAAAGTTAGCAATGGTTAAAGATAAAGGAATCCGAAAATAGATTTTTTTGTTTAAATAAGTACAGATTTCCTCCACTGCTTGGTTAGCTGTTGTGCGTTGATTGCCTAGGACAATTTTGCTTTCTGGTGCGGGATTTTCGATTAAATAATTCACCACTTGAGCTATATCTTTGGCATGGATAAAATGAAAACTGCCATCAGCTTGAAACCAACGCACTAAACCGATATATTTCAACACATCTGGTAAACCACCATAGATATGAGAATAGGGTTTATTTTCGTCACCACCTAAGACAAAAGTGGGGTATAAAGTGATAATTTTATCGGCAATTTCTAGGTCAGTAAATTTACTATAACAAATATATTTAGTGCGGATGTAATTAGTTCCTATCTCCCCAGCTTCCGGTAAAGGTTGATTATTTTGATTGAGAATGCTTGCAGTAGAAAAGTAGAGGACTTTCTCGCAGATTTGAGCATCTAAATAACTAATTAATTCTAGGGTTTTTACCACATTAATCTGATAACTTTCCTCCTCTCCTCCCCAACTGGTAGCAATTAAAACCGCTATATTCATTGTTTTTAAAAGCTCCGCATATACCCCAATATTTTCCATATCGCCTAAAAGTATATGAACATTTGATCGCCCTTGGTAAGCAAATTTTAACTTCTCTGGATTACGCAATAAAAAATATAATTCATAGTCGGGATTTTCCAGTAAAATTTCGGCGATATAATGCCCAATACAGCCACTCACACCCGTTAGAAATATTTTTTTCATTATTTTAATTGATCCAGCAGAATTTAGGGGACAGTGTGAAAATAAAAAGTGAGTCACGGGTTCGGATTTTGGAGAGCTGCATCTAAACTTTGCAGAAATATCAAAAATGAGTAATGGTCAGTGACTCTTAAATTATTACAAATATATCAGCAGCTGCGTGTAAGCATCCCACAAAAAAACTAATGCGCGGGGGGTTCGGGGGAGGTGCTTCGTCCCCCGACGGGGGGTTTGGGGGGTAGAACCCCCCAAGAGTCTGGATTGGAAACAAACAACCTAGAAAGCACAGTTTTTTAACAGAAGTTATCAGAGAATCCCAACTTAGTAGATTTTAAATTATGGGATGCACTCTTAGGTGTTGGGTGTTACAGACGATTTCCTTACCTCCTAACCCCTATTCCCTAAACCTTGATCACGACATCCTAGGCGTGAACTGCTAATAATTGATCCGCTTGTTTAGCGGTTTCAAAGAAGAAACGCACGTTATCTTCAGGAGTTCCCACCAAAACACCATGACCTAAATTGAGAATATGACCTTGATTACCCGCTTTACGAATAGTATCAAGAATCCGCTCGCGAATAAAGGACTGGGAACCGAATAAAACCCCCGGATCGATATTACCTTGAACCATCATCGATTTACCTAAACGCTGTCTCGCTTCCGCCATATCGACGGTCCAATCGACGCTAATAATATCAACCCCCGATTTACCCATTCTTTCCAAAACGCCGGCGCTGCCACTAATGTAGAGAATTAACGGTGTATCGGGATGGGTTTCTTTCACCAAACGAACTACTTTTTGTTGATAGGGTAAGGCAAAAACATCGTAATCTTGGGGAGTTAATTGACCCGCCCAAGAGTCGAACATTTGTACCACTTGCGCCCCACAATCGATTTGATAACGGACATAGGTGGCGATCATATCCGCTAATTTATCTAAAAATTGGTGCAGTACCGAAGGTTCCGAAAAAGCCATCCCTTTAATCACAGAATAACTTTTAGAACCTTTCCCTTCCACTGCGTATGCTGCTAAAGTCCAAGGCGCTCCGACAAAACCGAGGACAGTGGATTTATTTCCCACCTCTTGACGCAGGGTTTTTAAAATCGTTTTGATAAAAGGTAAAGACTGATCGGGATCGAGGGGATTAAGTTGGTCCACCTGCGCTTGAGTACGAATGGGAGAATCGATAATCGGCCCCTTACTTTCGATAATATCAAAGGGAATACCGATTCCCGCTAGGGGAGTGAGGATATCGGAGAACATGATCACCCCATCCGGTTGAAAAGCACGCCAAGGTTGCAGGGAGATTTCGATCGCTAAATCGGCATTTTCCGATCTTTCCCGAAAACTGGGGTATTTATCCCGCAATTCTCGATAAATCTGCATATAACGTCCTGCTTGTCTCATCATCCACACGGGAGGACGGGGTAAGATTTCTCCTTTGGCAGCGCGTAATAAATAAGGTATTTCAGGGGAGTCAGTCATATCAGGATGATTATTCTATTGCCTTTTCTACGGTATCATCCCCCGTACAGCTAATTTTTCTGGTTTTTCCTTAAGAATTGTTAACGAAAATTATCCCTCCACCCTGGGGTGAATTCGACGCAATCGCAAGGCATTCGTCACCACGGAAAGGGAACTTAAAGCCATGGCAGCGCCGGCAATAATCGGATTGAGCAGAAAAGGATAGAGGACTCCGGCAGCGATGGGAATGGCAATCAGGTTATAAATAAAAGCAAAAAAGAGATTTTCTTTGATATTTCGCATTGTTGCCCGACTTAACTCAATAGCGGTCACAATTCCCTGTAAATCTCCCGAAATTAAGGTTATATCGCTGGCGGCGATCGCTACATCGGTCCCTGTGCCAATGGCAATACCTAAGTCCGCTTGCGCCAATGCGATCGCATCATTGATGCCATCTCCAACCATGGCGACTATTTTCCCTTTTTTCTGCAAATATTCGATTTTTTCGGCTTTTTGTTGGGGACGGAGTGCGGCAAAAAAACGCCGGATACCCAACTCGCTGGCGATCGCTTCTGCGGTTTCGAGGTTGTCCCCCGTCATCATCATCACCTCTAAGCCCATTTTTTTGAGCTTGGCGACCACTGAAGAAGAAAAAGGTTTTAAAACGTCGGAAATGGCGATAACCCCCTCTAAACCACCGTTAACCGCTATCCAAGCCACGGTTTTTTTCTGCCATTCCCAATCGTGGGCGACTTTTTTAAGAACTTTTGTTTCGATCCCTTGACTTTCTAACCATTGTTGTGTACCAATTTGCACGAAATCTGACCCGACTTTTCCCTGCAATCCTGACCCGGTTATTGAGTCAAATTCGCTTACTTCTAGGGTTTTAATGGCGTTTAACCGCCCATATTTAACTATTGCTTCTCCTAACGGGTGTTCAGAATGATTCTCCACCGATACGACTAACTGCAGCAGCGATAATTCCCGTCCATCCCCCACCCCTTCGCGAGTCAAGAAGTCCGTCACCGTTGGTTTACCCTGGGTGAGAGTTCCGGTTTTATCTAGAACAATAGTAGTAATGCCCTGGGCTAATTCTAAACTTTCGGCATTTTTAATTAAAATTCCCTGTTTTGCTCCCTGTCCTGTTCCCACCATAATCGAGGTGGGGGTAGCTAATCCTAGCGCACAGGGACAAGCGATAATTAAGACTTCCACCATTGTAATCAAAGCGAGGGTGAGATTACCCGTGCGGAGAATCCAAAACAAGAAAGTTATTACCGCAATAATCATCACCACTGGCACAAAATAAGCGGTCACTCGATCGACTAATCTTTGTATAGGTGCTTTTGATGCTTGTGCGGTTTGCACTAATCGGACAATCTGAGCTAAAACCGTATCTTTTCCCACTCGTAACGCTTGCATTTGTAGGCTACCGGTTTTATTAATTGTCGCCCCGATTACCTGTTGATTGACGGTTTTTCGCACGGGTAAACTTTCCCCTGTCACCATCGATTCATCAATGCTAGAACTGCCTTGGATAATTATGCCATCGACGGGAATTTTTTCTCCCGGACGCACTAAAATTATATCTCCTACTTTTACCTCTTCGATCGGTAGATCTAGCGTCTGTTCTTCCCTAATCACCCTAGCAGTTTTTGCCTGTAATCTCATTAATTGTTTAATAGCGGCGGCCGTTTCTTTTCTGGCACGTTTTTCGAGGAAACGACCGAGTAAAATCAGAGTAATGACGATAGCTGATGCTTCGTAATAGACATGGGAATTAAACCCCTGTTTTTCGATAAAATCGCTCCCGAAGGTTAAAAACAGGGAATAAAAATAGGCGGCACTGGTTCCCAAAACTACTAAAGTGTCCATGGTGGCAGTGCGGTTTTTAAAGGCTTTCCAAGCATTTTTATAAAAACTTTGACCACACCAAAATTGGACGGGAGTAGCGAGAATTAATTGGAATAAGGGAGCGTGTAACCAGTGGGGAATAAAAGATAGAGATAAACCCGTCATCATCGGCAAAGAACCGATAAAAAGTATAATGCTAATAACAATAGCGATCGATAGTTTAGTGAGAAGTTCTTTTTCTGGCCTGGATTCGAGATTAATTTCCGTTATCGGTGTAGCCCGGAAACCGGCATCCCTAACTTTTGCTTGAATAGTGTTAAGATCGGTACGCTTGGGATCATAGTCCACATCCACCTGTTCCATGCCAAAATTAACTTGACATTGAATCACTCCGGGGATAGATTTAATTATCCGTTCGATCGAATCAGCACAACCAGCGCAACTCATCCCAGCGAGTTTGAGAGTTTGATGGGTCATAATTTTAATAGCAGCGGAAGTCAGCAAGAAAATCCCCCGCAGCAGAGTTATATCTTTAGCATAAAATATTCCCCTAGCTGCCGGGTCAAGAATCCTTTGTTAATTTTTCTGAATAGATATGAAGAAATGTCAAAAAGAGTGCTTGTATTTTCCTAACACACCCTTAATTTTTATGGACAAATTTCAATTAGGGCTTGCTGAATAAATCTAAAAACCTTGTTGGGTAAGACTTTTAGACTTTTTGTCAATCAAAAAGTACCGGATATGCGAGTGATCGGGGGGAAAATTCCTGGACTTTTTCCCTGAAAATTAGGTAATTGACCCCCTCAAAATCGGTAAAACCCTACACCCCACACCCCACACCCCACACCCCACACCCTGCCCCCAGGAAAAACTTTTTGCCGCAAACCCTAATTAACCCCACTCTGTTGCGTATCTTGACCCTGCAAAGCATCGGCAGCAGAAACACCATCACCCTGAAAACCAAAATACCATAAAGTAGCGGCAGCTTCAGCGCGATTTACCGGTCTTTTTGGCTGAAATAGGGTAGTAAAACCAAAAACTCGCCGAATATTGGCTTGTTCGGCATTTTGAAAATCGGCATAAAGAGCGCGCACCAGCTGCGGGTTAATTTTATTAGTATCCTGAAAACCCCAAGTATTTTTAATCGTATCAAGATTGGCACTCGGTAAAGCTTTTCTAATATCTAATGGCACTTTCCACGCGATTAAATCTTCCCGGGTTAAAGGAGCATTGGGACGGAATAAAAGGGCGCTACTATCTCCCGTTAAAGGAGAGGGAATTAACCCTGCTTCCGCTAATCCTTGAATATAAATATAATCGGGATCGTTATTTTTAACATCACTAAAAGCTGGGGAACTATTGGGAGTAGCTAAACGGATTTGTTTACCCGCTACATTGGCATAAATGGCATTATTAGCCTGTAACAACCAGCGAGCAAATTCTCGGCGCGTTATTGTATCATTAGGGTTAAACTGATTGTTATTACCTGTTAATACTCCTAATCTAGCTAAGTCTTGAATGTGGCTTTTTAAGGGATTAGGTAAGGATTCGAGATCGTTAAAACTGGTGGGATTAAGATTGGGTAAGGGGGAAGAAGTAGGGGAGGGACTAGGGGAAGCAATCGGGGTTCCCGTTGGACGATAATCGAGGCTATATTCCGTATTGGGAGAAGTGGCAGTTATGGTGATAGTTAATTCTAAATTATCTCGACGGGCCGTTAGGGTACTATTGACTCCTTCCCCAGAAAAGGGAGTGATAATTTCCCAATTATTATTAACTAATTCCTGTTGATAAAAAGCCTCAATCGCATTGCTGGGATCGTTGGATTGCCAACGGGTTTGTCCACCAGTATTATCAGGATTTGTCTGCACGGATAATAATTCTGATTGACTATATCGAGGAATTTCTGCGGGAAAATTTGCGGGTAATTGCTGGTTATTAGGAGAGTTTTCTGGTATGGGATTTGTTTGTAGATTAGGATCGGCAGCCAGACGATTTTCTAGGGCAGGATTGCCACTACAGGCTGCTAAAATACCCAGCAGGGTGATCATTGTACTGTAGCGAATAAACTTACTCACGGTCTTTACCAATATTGTTTCCTTAGCTTTATCCTAGCCTATTTATCCGGGGTTTTGACTAGGGAAAATTCGGTGCCACCATTGACGTAATTTCCCCAGCAGAAATCCTCCTAACCCTTTTGTGTATTTTTCAAATTTGTAATAAAATAAAATGTCGATTATATCCTGAGTGGAAAGATACTTGAGATAGGATACTCCTTGATCTATACGCACATCACTATATTCTAAATAAACTTTGCGACTGAGGCGATCGGATAAATTCCATTTTGGTTGAAAATATTCTTGCATCCTCTGTTGATAAGGGGCAAAACTACTCGATTTTCCCTGTAAATATTCTTCCATGTATTGACAAGCAATTTCGGCTCCTTTCATAGCATAGCGAATACCTTCCCCTCCTAAAAAGTTAACCGTAGAAACAGCATCACCAATCGCTATAATATTCGGTTCTTGATAATAAATATCTTGCAGATTGAGCGAATATTCTAAAATAGACCCATGAATGTCGATTATATCATATTTAGAGAGATTTATGTAGGTTTGAATAATTTGTGTAATATAACTTTTTAAAGGCTTAACTTCATCAATATAAGGATGTTCTCCCTCTAACCAAGCCGCTCCTATTTTTAATTGCTGGTTATCCATAGGAAAAATCCAGCCATAACCTTTAGGACTCCATTTATGACCTAGAAAAAACACTAAATTATCTTGATATTTTTGATAATATACTTCTGGCACAGTAATTAAATATTCAATGCCCACTGCTTTTAAAAAATCAGGTTTTTCTCGTTTATGTTTATACATAACTGCTCTAGCGTATCCCGTGGCATCAACCAATAAACGAGTAGTAACTGTCTCGATTTCCTCGCCTTTTGATTTCAAGAAAACAGTTAGCTTATCCTCCATCTGTTGATATTTCAGATAACGACAACCTAAACGAACTTCTCCCCCCAAACGCAGCACTTCTGCGGCTAAAAACTCTCGCAATTTGGCAAAATCAAAAACTACCCCTAAAGGTTGCGGTGATGACCAAAAATGATGTATGCTGGTGGAGATGATTTCGATATTTTTCCAAAACCTAGCCACCACGGTTTCGGGGAGATTGAATTGTTCTAAAATTTCTAGAGGAGAAGCGGCACTAGAAAAATTATTATCTTGCCAACTAGAATGTTGTTCCACCAAAAGAACACGATAACCTTTTTCACTTAATAATCTACCACAGTGACCTCCCGCCGGTCCACCCCCAATAATTACGACATCATAATCCATGATTTACGCCCTCGCCTAATCTTGCTAACTTGCTTCTATTTTACCCTAAATGCCCTCTGTTAAACCCCAAACTGGTTAAGCTGTTGTGCATCTAAATTTGATACTCTTTTTAAACTGTTCCCCATTCTCTCATCAAAAGGCGGACTAGCTTATGACATTTTTCTTATTATTAGTTACTTCCCTATCGCTGATAATTTGGTTATATTTAATCTTAGCCAGGGGACAATTTTGGCTATCTAACCAAAAAATTAATTCTGTCACTTCTCCCTTAACAAATTATCCAAAAGTCTCGGCAATTATCCCCGCACGAAACGAAGCCGACGTTTTACCTATCAGTTTAACCTCCCTCTTTAAACAAGATTATCAAGGCGAATTTTCCATTATTTTAATTGACGATCAAAGCAGTGATGGTACGGGAAAAGTTGCCCAAGAAATTGCCCAGCAATCTCATAAATCTGGACAAATAACTATTATTTATGGACAACCTTTAGAGATAGGATGGACGGGTAAATTATGGGCAATGAAACAGGGAATAAAAGAGGCTACCGAGAAATTCGCTCCCGATTATTTTCTCTTCACCGATGCCGATATTGCCCACGCAGCAGATAATTTAACCCAATTAGTCACTAAAGCAGTACAGGAAAAACAAGCTTTAGTTTCCCTGATGGTGTTGCTACGCTGTGACAGTTTTTGGGAAAAATTTCTTATTCCTGCCTTTGTTTTTTTCTTCGAGAAACTCTATCCTTTTCCCCTAGTTAATAATCCTAATTCCCCGATAGCAGCCGCCGCCGGGGGTTGCATTTTAATTCGCCGAGATATCCTAGAAAAAATTGGCGGTATTGAGATTCTTAAACAAGCTTTAATTGATGATTGTTCTTTGGCGATTGCAGTTAAAAAATATCTGCAAAATCACCCAGAAAATAACGAGAGTTCCATCTGGTTAGGATTAACAGAAAGCACCTATAGTCTCCGTCCCTATCCAGATTTAGCCAGCATTTGGAATATGGTAGCCCGCACCGCATTTACGCAACTAAATTACTCAACACTTTGGTTAATTGGCACAATTTTCGGGATGTTTTTAACCTATTTAGCCGCCCCCTTGGGCTTAATCTGGGGATTGGTCTTAAAAGAAACATCAATTATCATAATTAGCGCCGTCACCTTATTACTAATCGCCCTCTCCTATAGCCCGACTTTAAGACTATATAAATTATCCCCCCTGCGGGCTTTAACTTTACCCCTAATTGCCCTCTTTTATAGTTTAATGACCGTTGATTCTGCCCTGCGTTATTGGCGCGGTCAAGGGGGAGGTTGGAAAGGGCGAGTTTATCCTAATTAGGGTCTGCTGAATAATGGTAAAACCCTTTTAAAATAGGGCTATAGATAAGAACTCTTGCAAATTAATTATACCGCACAGAAAACGGGTTTCTCCGAGAAACCCGTTTTCTGCTCATGCAATAGGTGTGGTGCGTTACTTGCAACAAGGAAATAATTCCTAATTTTAAGGAAGTCCCAGACAATAGAACGCCCCCCAGTAACGATAATCCTGAAAAGGCACTGCATCGGAAGCAAATTCGTCAAGCCACTTGATCAATTCGCCGATTTTCTGATAATTGGCTTGAGCAGTATTGACGTTCGGGTCCTTGGTTTGGCGCATTTGTTGCCAAGTCTGGAAAGCCTGCTGATAATCGGCTGTCAAACGGTCCCGCCAGTCTTTTTGGCAAGTCTCCCGCATCGCTTGACGAGCCTGATGTAGAGCCGTTAAGCGTTCCTCTCCGGCCCGCCGTGCGCGATGGTACTCCCGGGAAAACAGCGCCGTCGCTAGATCAGTCACCGCCCAATGACTACTAATCACAGCACGAGCGCCCCCCAGCAGAAAGCCTGTACCTAAGCTGAGGGGTTCGTCCAGTAATTCCCGTCGCAGGTTTCCCTCTTGATCTCGGGAAGTGGCAAAACTGAGACCGGTTTCACAACAGGAGAGAAACACTTCCAACAATTCGGGAAAACGCCACAGGGGACTAAGTAAATCCCGGAGGGTGACTTTTTGCTCTTCGGCTAGGACGAGGTGGGAGTTGAGGGGATCATCGGCGCGGCTGGTGGCGTGGTGGCTGGAGAGCAACGCCTGCACTTGTTTGAGCAATTGCAGATAAGAGTCGGGGGTGACTGTGCGCCCCTGTAGCCGCCGTTGGCGAGGCACGTTCCAGGTTTGGGCGACCCACTCACACTCTAGGGGAGTATAGGGCAAATCCTCTGTGGTGTTTTCCACAATCCCCAGGGTGTCGGGAGTCGGTTGCGATCGCTCTTGGCACAGTCCGAGAATTTTCGTACTAGGGACAAACTGAAGGCGAAAGCGATCGCCCAGTAGTTGACCTTGGGCGGTGGGTAGAAGGTCGAAGGGAATTTGGTGCAGGAACAGGTGGGGAATCAGAATTAACTCAGTGATGCCCTGGAGGTGCTGTTGGATGAGGGTGTCGAATTGCAGGCGGGTTGCCAGTTCTTGCAGACGAGTGGCCATTGCTTGGTGCCACTCATGCCGACGCTGCTGGCGGGATTGGGCGGTCTCTGCTTGATTAATCTCAATGTAGGGGATAACCCAGTTGTCGATCAGCCAGTTTTGCAGGTCGTTGGCGGACTCCGGGGGATTGGGAATAGTGTGGCAGTTGACCCCTTCCCCGCCATCCCGGGAGGGGCGACGCAGGACAAAGATGTGGGTATGGGTGGCGGTGGTGTAGAAGCTGAGGAGGGCAGTCTGGGGGGATGGAAGCAGCGCCGTTAGTTCATCGAGTCGGGGTTGGGGTTGGGGTTGCTGAAGTTGGGCGGTGATGGCATCAAAGCGGTAGAGAGCGTCCCAGGCTTGATGTTCAGCGGCTTCGGCGGCCTGGAGTTGTTCCGTGGCAAAGCTGGCGCGGGTGTTACCGATGGGGTAGAGTTGGGGTTTCTGGGTGAATCCGGGCTGGTCGAGGGGTTTTTGACGGAGTTGGGATTGGATCTGACGGCTATCCTTAACCTGCTGGTACCAGGCTTGGATCTCTGGGGGAACGCGCCCATCGGCGTAGAGGTCGCCCACAGCGATCAGGTCGGCGAGGCGTTTGGAGCGGGAACGTTCGACGGTTCGCAGCGCCAGGGAGAGGTCGCCTTGGTTAACGGCGGCTTGGATTAGGTTTTCATAAACACCGATGGACTCGCGGACAATCTCTTGGCGAAGGACTTCACTCGTTGCCCAGGCCCGGCTTTGTTCAACGGCTTCCACGGCGGCGGTGTAGCCTTCGATGGCAATGTTCCACCAACCCTGCTGGAAACCGATATCGCCTAAGTTGCGCCCAGTTCTCAGGGTGTCAGCAGGTAAGAGAGCGGGGTTGAGAAAGGAAAGTGCTTCTCGATAATTGGCGATCGCCCGTTCTAGGTTGGCTACCGGCTCTTTCCCTAGTTCGGCCTGGGTGCGGTAGGCTATGCCCAGATTATTGAGGGTTTGGGCTAAATCCCTTTCTAATCCGGGTTGGCGGCGGATGGTGGTGGCTTCGGTATAGGCGGCGATCGCCCGTTCTAGGTTGGCTACCGGCTCTTTCCCTAGTTGGGCTTGGGTGAGGTAGGCATTGCCCAGATTATTGAGGGTAGAGGCTAAATTCCTTTCTAATCCCCGTTGGCGTTCAGTTGCAGCACAAAACTCGTATCCATAGACGGCAATGGCTAGGTTAATGAGTGGATTACCTTTAGGAAATTCATAAATGGCATCAGCAAGACGATAGAGGAGTACCCCTATTTGGTAAGTTTCCTCTGGACTGGCTTGTTCCTTGGTATCATTTCCCCAAGCACGGAGGAGGTTAACTAAGTTTTCATCTAAGAGATGGAGGTTATTGTCGAGCAGGGGATAAATTGCTTGGGGGTTTCCGCGACTTTCTGCGATAGTTTGCAGTAGGGTTTGTAAAAAACTGATGTAGAGGTCTTGGTTGTCTCTTGGTGGGTCTAAAATTTGCTCTAACTGTTGCGCCATATTCAGCAACCATCTCCCGTTATTGCTTTGTCCTTGCTGTTCTAAGAAGCCTGCATACTGCTTCATCACAGCGACTAAGCCTGCATCAACTAATTCCGCGTTAGCCTCTAATAGCGCTGGTTCCTGACCATTTTCGCACTGGAGGAGCGCTTGGATTAGGGCTAAGTAAGCTTCTATTCTTGCTTCGTTCATGATTGGTTTTAGTAGTAGTGGTTCTAATTAAATTGAAGATAGATTTTGGGTTCGATCCCCCCTTAGTCCCCCCTTGATAAGGGGGGTGTTGATCCCCCCTTAGTCCCCCCTTGATAAGGGGGGCATCTGATAATTTTTAACGCCTACCTAATCAGATAAGAACTCTTGACAATTAATTATATGTTATGACGAAGTTAAATTAATGATAGATGTGGTGCGTTACGACGGATTGTTAGATGATTGAGTAGGGGCGAAGCATTCGGACAATAACCTATTACTGAAACCCTAGATTTCCTATCCGAATGCTTCGCCCGTACCCCGAATTTTTCTCTA
>NZ_JADBTR010000056.1:0-6814 GCF_020246065.1 Microcystis sp. M144S2 | reverse complement strand
TTCATCAAGATACAGAAATCGCAGACGGCGATTTGGTCTGAGATTGAATTTGATTGCTGGTATCTACAATTACGAACTTCGTTACCGACAAAAGGATATATCTTGATTACTTTTGCAAGAGATCTACTGACTACCTCAAAATCGGTAAAACCCTACACCCCACACCCCACAACCGTTCGGACCTCGGCGTGAGACTTCGGCGTGAGACTTCGGCGTGAGACTTCGGCGTGAGACTTCGGCGTGAGCTCAGTCGAACGCTCAGTCGAACGCTCAGTCGAACGCTCGGTCGAACGCTGAGCTCACGGCCGAAGCCCACACCCTGCCCCCACCAACAAACTTTTTCAGCAGACCCTAAATATATAGCGTTTCCCAATCTCATGAGGTACACCAAAATCTTAACTCCTGACTCCTCAAAACTTAAGACTCTGTACCTCACAACTATGAAAATTGCTATAAGATGAACGTAGAATTGTAAAATCCTTAAGCCAGAGGAGGTAGAAAGAGCCGTAAACTTGATTAACAATCGTCCTCGAAAATGTCTTGACTATCGTATCCCGAATGAGGTATTCTATGAAGGTAGATTAGACAGTGATGCAATTCAGACTTGAATTGGCCTACTAAAGATAGGGGACTTGCGGAGGAAGGAATAATATCCCAGCCAGACAATCGCTCTGTAGAAGAATCAGACAATCCCTAAATGTACATGATCAAAGCTCAAGTCGCTAGAGCAAGAAATTAAGGAGTTAGAATGTTTTCAAAGAGAGGAATATATACGTTAGCTAATGATAACTTATACGATCAGCTAATTGCCCTTATTAATAGCATCAGGACTAATTATGACAAAAATATTCCAATCTGCATAATTCCTTATGACGATAGGGTTGACAAAATTAAATCTCTCAAGATAGATAATGTTTTTCTTTTTGACAATCAATCATCAATTGAAAAATGGTCTAATTTTGCATCAGAAGTATGGAGCGATCAGAGGTTTCTATCTCGAAAGAAATCTGCTTGGTATCATGGGTCAAACACCATAAGAAAACTATGTTCATTTGATGGTCAATTTGAATACTTTGTCTATATTGATAGTGATGAGCTAGTAATGTCTTCATTAGAGGATTGCTTCAATAAACTAACAGAGTATGATTGTGTTTTTGACGACTGGGAACATAATAAAGAAGACTGTTTTCTAGATACCAAAATGATTATAAGAAAATATCCATCTCGTGCTATTCAAGACATAAAATCTTGTTGTCATTGCTCTGATTTTTTCGCAGCTAAATCAAGCTTGTTAAATTCCGACACTTTAGCGCAAATTAAACTTGCACTACTGCATGAAGCGGAAGTGAACTTTATCAATGAGAGAGGTTGGTGGGATGAGGTCTACCTTTTTAGCTATATTACGTTTAAACTTAACTGGAAATTTTTCAACTATACGTTGAGTGAAAAATCTGAAGAGAGAACTGGAAATATTGCTGGTGTAAATCCTTTTGTGGAGAAGGATTATGTGCTTTACAACAAGCAAGGATTAAAGCCAGTTCACAGAATTCATTATATGGGTTATGGCTCAGATAGATTCAAGAGGTTATGTGGCGGAGAAGATATTGATATACCGCATCGAGACGTTTTTCTGTATTACAGATTTTTGGAAGAACCTGAAGCAAAACCGAAGCGCCTCAAGAAAGCAAATTTTTTAATAAAAGCTATGCATTCACTTGAGAAAAACTTAAAAAAGTTAAAAAAGAAGGTAGCCAATTTGTTTTGATGGACATGATCAACTACTTTACTGTGTCTGCATCTTGTCCAACGCATCTTAAAGAACACATAACAGTTTTACTAATACACCATTCTAGCTCAATACCAAGACTTCCCCCATACAGTCCTTACTGCCTGGAGCTTCTCAGAAAAAATTGACAAGCGATTACTGGGTACATTTTCCCCTTGAAAATGGCTGTACTGTTTACTGTATCTAGAGTAGAGCGATTCCACGGTTAAGTTCAGATATATTAAACTTGAACCCGATAGTCGAGGGATAATTTACTCGCAGGTTTTCCCCGATCTTTGGTTAGATGTTAATGCTTTATTAGGGGGTAACTTGGGACAGGTTTTGACAGTTTTACAGCAAGGTTTAGCCAGTCAAGAACATCAAGACTTTCTGAAAAAATTATCTCAAAAAACTGATAACTGATTTATGTGGCATCCTGACGCTTATCAAGCTTTAATTGCCGAAGATTATCCTCAAGTTGCGGCAATCTACGAGGAACTAATCGATAACAATCCCGAAAATATTTCTGACTATTGGTACTTGGGAGTTGCCTATCTTCTGCAAAATTTAGAAGCAGAAGCGCAGGTAATGTGGCAAAATGTTTTAAGAGGAGGTAATCCAGAAAAAGTCAAGCAATAGCAAGCAGAATTAGAAGCAGTTTTAGATACAGAAGCGCGACGACAACAAAGAAAAGGTGATCTGGCAGCTGTAGAATATTTTCGCTATCATCTACAGGAAATTGTTCCCAAGTCAATTAATAATTTATTAGCTTTATTCGACTTAGCTTGAGATTTAGAAATATTCGATCCAGAAGAACTACTTATACCAATTCTCCAAAGTCTGACTACAGAAGTTTAATCCCCCTAAATCCCCCTTAAAAAGGGTGACTTAAATTCGATGTGTAGTTTTCATTTAGAGAAATGGTATTAATTATCCTATTCAAGACAATCTCAGATATAATCCTAATCGAGAATTGCTTTTAAATGTAGTTCTCAAAAGTCTTTTATATCCCCACGAATTAACTTTAGATTTAGCTCAAGCAAGTTTACCCTATCTAGAGGAATTAGCTGATAGTTTGATCCCGCAAGCTTTTCAGATAGCATCACGAGTCACCAACGAACAACAAAGTCCCGCTTTTGGAGTAGAAATTATTAAACTTTGTCTGCAATTAAGACCAAATGATCTGAGTCTTTTAGAACAGTTAGTTAACCTCTATATTTTAGCCGAAGACTTTGATAATTCTTTGATAACTGCCTATCAATTGCGAGAAGTTTGTCTAACCCCAACCCTAAAGTTATACAGTAATTATCTAATTTTATTAATACTTTTGCGCTGGGGAGTTTGGCAAGAAATTGATAGTATTTATCAAGAAAATCATAATTTATTACACTAATTAACCCGTCAGAAAAATATCACTTTAGAACCGATTATTAAAACTAGCTTTCTCAATATTTGTAGTCCCCTACCCTACCTAGGCGATCGAGCTTTAGCCAATCGACAATTAACTAATCGCGTCGTTGAGGAATGTTAGTGAAGATTCCCAATGTTTAGGTTAAAATAGAGGGGCAAAAGTTGCAACTGGTTCAAGCCAATGATAGTAGGATCACCCCTCTACAGCAAAGAAGAATTTGCCCGACGTAGCAATGAGATTTATTAGACTCAGATGCGCTCTCAAGTCGAGGAGGGCAATTATGGCAAAATACCAGTAAATCCTTTTTCCTTTTTCCCTTGAAACTTACTCTCGAATTATATGAGCTAACTGCTAAGGGTGATAATTTTCTGAAAATCCCTTTGAATAATAGCAAAATTTTTATCAGTTAAAAGTGGCACATGAATGAATAAGGCTCTCGGATGATATTTTAAGACTTGAAAATATAATTCTTCGCAGACAAACTGACCGGCATTATCGCTGATATAACTATAGTTAAGGTTTTTAATTAAATCTGGCAAGGGAACTGGTGTCAATAACTTTTTTGTACTACTCCTAGCCTGAGATTCTAAACTTAAACGATAACGACTTTCTGCCATACCACAACAAATAACTAAATCAGTTTTTTTGTCTTGAATAGCTTTGATAACTCGTTCACTGGCTCGATGGGTATTAACGGGAAGTTGACGCAAAAATAAAATATTTTTTGCATAATTATCTTGAATAGATACTAACAAATCATCGGAGGAATTACTCCGGTGATGGCATAACCAAGGCGCAAAAGAAGTTAAGAGAATTGTCAAGTTATCTCCTGATGGTTAATTGGGATAATAGACCTCTTGCATAAATCCGAAAACAAACGATAGAAATAATAATGGGAGGGACTTTCAGTTAATTATTTATTAGTAGTTGATAATCTTCAAAAATGTTGCTGTACAAGGATCGACTTAAGACTTTTGCAAGAGGTCTAATCAACAAAAAAGCGATCGAAGGGACAAAAATTGCTACACTAACTGACGTGACCTCAATTAAAGACGAGATTGATAGCCTATGCAACGCCGTAAATTTTTGCTTATTAGTGGCAGTTTAGGCGGTTTTAGCTTGGTAGCTTGCGCTGATCAAATTTTACAGCCCGTTACTTCCAAAAATCCCCCTGAGTCTCCTGTTAAGCAAGCACAAAAGGCGAAAAAAGTCAAGATAATCGTGATTAGTGACCTTAATAGTCAATACGGTTCCACTACTTACGATCCCGAAATCGATCGAGCTATCCCTTTAATTATCAATCATAAACCCGATCTGGTTCTCTGTGGTGGCGACATGGTGGCAGGACAAAAAAGCAGCTTGACAGAGGCAGCAATTAACGCCATGTGGTCAGCCTTCGATCGCCATATCGCCGCGCCCCTGCGAGCTGCTAAAATACCTTTTGGTTTTACCATCGGTAATCATGACGCTTCTGGAGCTTTATCCGCAGGAAAATTTATCTATGCTCAAGAGAGAAAATTAGCCCAGGATTATTGGCAAAACCCCCAACATGAGACAAGTTTAAATTTTATCGATAAAACTGGCTTTCCTTTTTATTATACTTTCACTCAAAATGGTATATTCTATCTAGTTTGGGATGCCTCCACTCATTTAATCTCTCGGGAACAACTAAATTGGGCAGCAAAAAACTTGAGTAGTAGCGACGCTAAAAATGCTAAAATGCGGCTAGTAATCGGTCATTTACCCCTCTACGGTATTGCCGTAGGCAGAAATCGACCAGGGGATTATTTAGCCGATGCCGAGCAATTAAGAGCGTTTTTAGAGGGTCATCAGGTGCATACTTATATTAGTGGCCACGCTCACGCTTACTATCCGGGTAAACGGGGGCAATTACAATTATTACACGCGGGAGCTTTAGGCAGTGGACCGCGACGATTATTGAACAGTGAACAAGCGCCTAGAAAAACCCTAACAATTGTCGATATTAATCCCCATCAACAGGAAACAGTTTACACCACCTACGACATGAAAACCCAAGAAGCGATCAATATTACCAGTTTACCTCCTCTGATTATGGCTCCCAATGGGCAGGTTTTACGTCGAGATATTCCATCGGTTAACTAGAAAGGAATTCCCATCATGGCCACTGTCATCAGCACCGTTAATATGAAAGGAGGAGTAGGAAAAACTACCCTTACCGTCAACCTTGCCACCTGTTTAGCTAAATTTCAGCAAAAACGAGTCCTTGTCCTCGATTTAGACGCTCAAATCAGTGCGACTCTTAGTTTAATGTCCCCCCACGAATTTGCTCAACTGCGTCGCAAAAAACGCACTTTAAGCTATTTATTAGAAGCAATTATCAAACCCAATCCCTACAATAAATTAACTATTGATGATATTATTGTCCCTTCAGTCTGTGAAATTCAAGGCTTAGATCTACTGCCGGGAGACATCGAGCTTTATGATGAATATATCGTCTCAGAAACCCTGCACCATCAAGCAATTCTAGAGGAAGATTTAGGCTTTGATCATGCTTGGAATAACCTGGAAAGAATCTTAATTCAAAAAATCATTGATCCCATTCAAGACCGTTACGATTATATTATCATGGACTGCGCTCCGGGCTATAATCTTTTAACTCGTAGTGGTCTCTGTAGCAGTCATTTTTATTTACTACCTGCCCGTCCCGAACCTTTATCAATTGTCGGCATTCAGCTATTAGAAAGAAGAATAGTTAAACTGAAAGCTAGTCATCAAGAAACTGACCCGATTAACCCCGGTTTACTCGGTATAGTTTTTATTCTTTCCGGTGGTGGTTTACTCAGTCGCTACTATAATCAAGTCATGCGCCGGGTACAACAGGATTTTCAAGCCCATCAAATTTTTGCTAATGCGATTCCTATGGATGTTAATGTAGCTAAAGCTGTGGATATGTTCGTGCCTGCGGTAGCAGCCATGCCCTCTTCTAGTGGTTCTAAAGCTTTTATGAAACTCACAGAAGAATTCTTGATGAAAACCAAAAAATAGGAGATAATTACTATGGTCATTGAGTGGTTAGAATTTCAAGTTAAACCCGAAGCGCGAGAAAAATTTATCCAAAAAGATCAAGAAATTTGGACAAAGTTTTTAGCAAAACAAGCGGGTTTTTTAGGTAAAGAACTTTGGATTAATCCCGCCATCGAGGAAGAATTAATTATCGTTGTCCATTGGCAAACAGAAGAACAGTGGAAAGCTATCTCCAAAAATTTACTTGATGACACCGAATCCAAATTTTCCCTCGCCATGGGAAAAGATAATTATCGACTGCTCAAAGTCAAGGAATTTCAAGTCAGAAAATTTCGAGAAAATTTTCAGAACAATTTAGAATCTATGCAGCCCAGATAAAAAATCAATTCATCTTTTTGTCCCCTGTCAACCTAGCCAAACTTGTCCTGAGGGGCTAAAGTGTGCTATAAGCAGTCAGACCCTTTCAGGGTCTTTATTCTTCCCGATTAGGCAAATTACTGATGACTGAAGCTAAACGCGCCCTAATTACCGGCATCACCGGTCAAGATGGTTCCTATCTGAGCGAATTATTATTAGAAAAAGGTTACGAAGTCCACGGTATCATCCGTCGTACTTCAACTTTTAACACCGAT
>NZ_JADBTR010000055.1:0-8667 GCF_020246065.1 Microcystis sp. M144S2 | reverse complement strand
TCCAAGCTTTTGGGGGGTTCTACCCCCCAAACCCCCCGTTGGGGGCGTGGCGCGGTCACTGAGCGTGTCGAAGTGCCGCCCCCAAACCCCCCGCGCATTAGCTTTTCGGTGGGATGCTTACACGCGATTGTTCATATTTTTATACTAATTTAAGAGTCACTGATAACTGCTGATTCTCGGTATTTCCGCAAATGTGTGATGCACCCAACCCTAACTAAAGGGACGGTAAAACTAGCTACTTTTGACCGGCTTTAATCCGGTTCCAAACATCCTCTAAACTTAGATATAACACAGGCACAACAATTAAACTCAACAGGGAAGAAGTGACTAAACCTCCCACAATTACCATCGCCATGGGTTGCCGCAATTCAGCACCAGTACCCAATCCCAAAGCGATCGGAATCATGCCTAAAATTGTCGAACAAGTGGTCATTAAAATCGGTCTTAACCTAATCATTCCCGTTTCTAAAACCGCTTCCTCCCGACTCCAACCCTGTTGACGCAATTGGTTAGTATAATCCAGCAATAACACAGCATTTTTATCGAGTAGTCCCAAGAGGAAGATAAACCCGATCAGAGAAATCATACTAAACTCACTACCCGTTACCAATAACCCCAACATTGCCCCCACAATCGCTAAAGGTAAACATAAAGCGATGACGATAGTTTCTAGCAGTCTTCTGAATAATAACCATAAAACTCCTAACATTAAAATTGTCGCCAGGATTAAAGTGCGACCAAAACTGCCCAAAACATCGCTACTTTGAGAAGAAGTACCCCAACGCTGTAAAGTTATCCCTTCCGGTAAAGGAATCCCTTCAATTTTAATCGCCGCATCTTCTAAACCTAAATCTGGACTGAGATTAGCACTGAGAAAAATCGCCTGTTGACCATTTAAACGCTCGATCGCCAAAAAATCCCCCCGCTCATTTAATCTAGATGATAGGGAAATATCCTTTAAACCGGCGATTTTAGCGGCCTCAACCCGCAATTTCTCGGCACTATCGCGCAATAGTGGCAAATTATCGCTTTTAATCGCAATTTGGATCGGCTTTTCCGCTTCCGTCTGCACAAAAGGAATGTCCTCGACACTGACATTCACCCCTCTAATTGGCGGTAAAATTTGCCGAATCCGTTGCTGCACGGCACTGGTGTGAGATTTACGATCGCCCTTCAGTTTAACGTGAATTTTGCCCCGATTCGGCTCACCGCGTAAACCGGCGATCATAAAAGTCGATTCCACTTCCCCATCCCGCAAAATCGGCGCTTCTAATTTGCTGCCATCGCGGATAGTGCGACGCAGGAGAAAACTTTCGGGAGAACTCGCTAACTGAGAAATCCAAGCGAAACTATCGCTAGAACTCTTAGCCGTCGGTTTATTAGGACTAATTTGTGTTATTTTCGGCAAAGGAGAAGTATAAACCAGATTAAACTCGCCGCGATCGAGTCGGGGAATAAATCCCCTAGAAATAAAAGGAATCAGGGCAATACCCGCCAAAAAGGTAATTAGGGCAATAGCAATGACCAGCAAACGATGACGTAATGACCAGTTTAAGAGCCGTCGATAGGCGTTCTCAATCGGTCGCTTTTGTTTCGTCATTTTTGCCCGTGACTGCGGTTTCAGCCAATATACTGCCAAAACTGGCGATAAAGTTCGGGCGACCAACAGGGAAAAAATCACCGCAGCCGAGACAGTTAAACCGAAGGGTTGGAAAAACTGTCCCACCGCACCCCCCATAAAAGCCACGGGTATAAACACGGCAACAATGGTTAAAGTGGAGGCGGTGACAGCTAATCCGATCTCCCTTGTCCCCTTAAGTGCCGCATTTTTCGGGGTTTCCCCCGCATCGATTAAACGGGAAATATTCTCCACATCCACGATCGCATCATCCACGACAATGCCGATCACCAAAGCGAGAGCCAGCAGTGTCAGGGTTTCCAGATTAAACCCATAGATGGCCATGATAATGAAAGTCCCCAAAAGAGATAGGGGGATAACCAGAGCAGAAATGACCGTAGCGGCGAAACTGCCTAAAAATATCAAGATCACCAGCACCGACAGCAAAACTGCCAAAAGTAAATCATCGATCGTGCCTTGTAGGGCAGCGCGAATATATTCCGCTTGGGTTTCAGCTAAAATTATCTTGACATCGGGCAGTTTTTGTGCTATGTCTTTAACCAGTTTTTCTGCTTGAGCGGCCAGATCGAGACTATTGGCGGCACCTTTTTTGATTACCTGCACTGCGATCGCTTCTTGACCGTTAAAGCGCACCAGCGTGGGTAATGGTCGGGTTAAGCTTTTATGGGGATTATCTTCTCTAACTGTACCTTGACCGAGTAAATTAACTTTAGCCGTACCAGGAAGAGCTTTTAAGGGTGTAATTAAATTATCTTGGGCGATTTGGCTTAATTCTTCTAGATTTTTCTGCTCACTCCCTTCGACTTGGCTCAGGGCAAGCACCAGCGCATAGGTGACTGTTGCCGACTCATTTAAATCAACGGGGATAACTTCTGTGGTAGCTTGAGGGGGTAAAGGGACTTGCGAGATAGTCTGTTTAACTGCTGCAGTGGCCTTGTCTAAATTTGTACCAATTTTAAAGAAAATGCTGATTACTGACTGTCCGGGGGCAGTAGTCGAAGAAATATCACGACGACCGGGGAGAGAGAAAAGGGGATTTTCTAGGGGTTTAGTTAATTGCTGTTCCGTGGTGATAGCAGTAGCTAAATCCGCTTGAGCGTTAATTATTACGACTGGAAAGCTGATATCGGGGAAAAGAGCGTATTTTAGAGAACTAAAAGCCAAAATTCCCGCCACGGCCACCGCTAACCAGAAGGCAATGGTTAACCTCGGGGCATTAATCGCTATTCGAGAGATATTCAGACGTTCTCGCCACGATTCTTTCATGTTTGTTGAATAAGTGGGGTATGGGGTGTGGGGTGTGGGGTGTGGGCTTCGGCCGTGAGCTCAGCCGAACGGGTGTGGGGTGTGGGGAGAATAAATAAAATAATCTCCTGAATCCTGACTCCTGAATCCTGACTCGGAGACTCCTAACCCCATGGTAGATGTTGGATTTTTGCAGAAGTTCTATTTTCCGACAAAGATAAGCAAAAATTATTTATTGACTGTAAAAACTTGAGAATATTTAAATTAACATTCCGCAATATTTATAAATTCTTAAGAATTAATTGAGAAAGATTTTTATTTAACAACGACGTTATCATGGTTACAGCGATTTGATAGAATTTCATAATGGGCTATTGTGTGCTTTTTTGGGCAGCAATGGTTGAAACCCTTGCCACACCTAGAAGGTGATCCTAATTAAAACGGGTAAATCAGTCAATTTCGCCCACAACGATGATCTTTTTTTTGTGTAGTTTTATTGCAAAAAAAAAGTTTTTTTGACAAAAAGCACAAAGTATGATAGGGGAGAAGGGAGCCTGGAATTATGAATTGGGGAGAGTGATTGCCTTTATTTAGAAAACGGGTTTCTTCGAGAAAATATTTAGAAAACGGGTTTCTTCGAGAAACCCGTTTTCTTGTAATAAATGTTAATTTTTGTGATAGCAACCTTGAAAAATTGGGGATTGTTGGGCTAAAACTGTTAGCAGTAAACCTTTGCAGTTAATGTCATGACTTCTACCCTGTTGCCGTTCTTTCCTGCTGTTTGCGATAGTTTGTTCGATTTAGCTCAATCTGATGGATTTTGGGCGAATTTGGCAATCGCTGTAGGTTAAGGGGGTGAGGTCATAACAATCCGTTGCCGAAACCGACTTTTCAGAATACAATACATAAGAGTAGTCATTCATCACTCAGATTAGTTAAGATGATATTACATGACTAATAATATTGACCACGATCGCCTATTTAAGGAGTTAATATCCACCTTTTTTGTCGAATTTATCGAGTTGTTTTTCCCTCAATTGATAGATTATTTAGATAGGGACTCGATTACTTTTTTAGACAAAGAAGTATTTACCGATGTCACGGAAGGAGAAAGGTATGAAAGCGATTTAGTCGCACAGGTTAAGTTTCGAGGAAAAGAATCTTTTTTTCTGATTCATGTAGAGGCGCAGGAAAGTTCTCGAAAATGGTTTAACCGGCGAATGTTTACTTATTTTGCTCGTTTTCATGAGAAATTTGTCCTACCGATTTATCCGATTGTAATTTTTTCTTATTCAAAGCCAAAAAGAGAAGCGATTAGTCAATATGTGGTCGATTTTCCCGATTTTAAGGTATTAGAATTTAACTATCAAGTAGTACAGTTAAATCGATTAAATTGGCGAGATTTTCTCAATCAACCGAATCCAGTTGCTTCAGCTTTGATGGCTAAGATGAACATTGCCGAGAAAGAGCGAGCCAAGGTGAAGGCGGAATGTCTGCGCTTGTTAATCACTTTAAGCTTAAACCCAGCAAAAATGCAATTAATTTCTGGATTTATTGATACTTATCTCAATCTAAATCCGGTCGAAGAGATACAATTTCAACAAGAGATTAGCACATTTAGTCAACCCGTACAGGAGGGAGTTATGCAAATTACTACCAGTTGGATGCGTCAAGGTATTGAACAAGGTATCGAACAAGGTATCGAACAAGGTATTGAACGGGAAAAGACATTGATTCTTCGTCAAATTAAACGCAAGTTAGGGGAGATTAATCCTTCATTGGAAACTAAAATTATGGAGTTAAGTATTGATGATGTCGAAGTATTAGGAGAAGCTTTATTCGATTTCTCTACGGTTGAAGATTTAATCAATTGGTTAAATACTTTAACTGCCCAGCTTTGACGTTAGCGATCACATCTTCGCCATGACAAGGAGTAAGATTGCTTTGGGGGGGGAGTTTTAGCGGAAATTATCCCCTTCGCCATCACCCGCTAAAATTTTCATGGTGAGGAAGTAATTCAGAGATAAGCTTTCCGTATATAATATAGGCAACAAGCAGAAGCTTGGTGAACTATAGATCACCAAGGACTGGCTAAACCTGAAGTTGCAAGAGCGATCGCCCTCTCACAATAACAATATTTTGAAGGCGTGAATGGGTGACTTGTGCTTTGATGGTTTGACAGTCCTCAACCCTAACCCACACCGGCTAGTTGGGCGGTTGTATAAGAACTGGCTGACTCGGCTGAATAATTAATAGCAAAGCAAATTGTGGGCAATGTCCACTCTACATTACTGGCTCTTCGTTACTTGTTATGGTTCGATAGGGTGGCATAAATCGACTAAATCCTTATCTGGCAAGAGATTTAATTGATTAGTTCGCTCTAGATCAAAAACAATTGACAAAAATCGCCAAACGTTTTTCTGTATAAGGGTTCCGTCCCTTATAACCCCCGTACATTGCATAACACAAACCGAAGAACCATCAAGATTAGAAAACATAAGAATGTCAGACAAAATACCAAGCGACTGGACTATTGAATTACGTCAACTACCTATCCTTGGAGGTTTTTACGCTCATAACTACTGGGTAATGTTAGACGGCAATCGTAACCCACAAGGAGAAATTAATGGGTTTTCATCTGTATTTAACACAAATACACGACAATGGGATGAAGTTGCTGTTGGATTATGGGGTGATACATTAAGAGGCTATTCAAGAATAGAATATGCCAATACCCCTCATCAATCGATTTATCAATATAAGAGTAGTGAATCAGATGTAAGAGCGCGTTTCCAGGCTGCCTTAAAGGTAAATGATTTCCTAAACACAAAAAATATTAGATATCAACCTTGGTTGTGGTACTCGTCTGAAGAGCAAAATTCTAATGCGTGGGCTACTACAATGGGAGTGGCCATGGGTTTTAATGATTTAAAAAAAGTTTCTGATGATAGCTTAATAGCGCCAGGATGGGGATATAACTTATTAAGTGAATATCCTGAAGGTAAAAAGCTAGTTTTTAATCCAGAAATTTTAGAAGATTTGATAAATTACTGCTTCACCGCAGAAACACCAATCTTAATGTCAGATGGTACATACAAACCCATTGAACAAGTAAAAATTGGCGATGAAGTAATGGCGTTTAATGGCTTGGGAAAACTGGAACCACGCAAAGTTACTCAAACCTTTATCACACCAGATCAAGAAGTAGTTCAATTAGGTAATATTAAAGTTACTTTAGGGCATCATTTTCTACAAGCTGATGGCAATTTTAAGGCTTTAAGTGAAATTGACCCTGATGACTTTTTGGTAGGTGTAACGGGTAAATTGATCCCTCATCCGGGTATTAAATCTGTTGAAGGGAAGCATACAGTTTATAACTTCACTGTTGAAGAATTACATACATATATTGCGGGATATTATCGGGTTCATAATGATTCTCTTGCTCTGTATCAACCTGTAACAACGGGTGGGTTTATTGGGGCTTCAATTGGTAGTCAAATTGGGTCTTATTTTGCTAATGATAAATTTGCTAGTCAGCTTGTCGCCCAGTCGTTAGGTAAGACGGTAGGGAGTTGGGCTGGTGATGCTATTGTTTATGAATTTGACTTATCAGATGATCCTGCTTTTCGTAACCGCAGTCAGCAATCATTATCATTAGGCGCAATTTATAAAAGATTGCCGGCTAGTGTTATTTCAACGGGTATTGGTTTGCAAAGTGGCAGGTTAGCTAATTCATTAATCAAGACTTTTAAAATTGAAGACCGATTCTCTCAGATCGCTTTTAGTGGATTAATTACGACGACGACTTCCAATTATATTACGACTCTGGCAGCAACTCATTTAGATGCAGAAACGGCAGTCAAGTTTTTTGGTGCGCCTGGTAAGTATGATAATTTGGGAAACCTTAAAGGGATTGATTGGGAGCAATTAGATTTAGTTAATAGTTTAGCGGCAACTGCTGGTTCGATTGTGGGTTCTTATTATGGTAGTAAATTATCTAATATTTTATTTAATACTGATAGCACTGAATCACAAATTGCGGCTAGTTTAGCCACTGCCTATGGTGCAACTTTAGGTCAAACGTTGATTCCTATTCCCGTCGTTGGGGCAGCAATAGGAGCAGCAGTCTGTAACTTAGTTGGCTCTTGGTATGGTTCTTTAGTCAAGAGTTCACCTGTTATAGCATTTGCAATAGCTCCTCTTTCTTTTATTATTACTAAAGGTTTAGGTAAGATTGTTGGAAAAATTTTTGGAGGAGGAGATCCACCGCGTGCTTTTGCTGATTTATATTTTGATTCCAGTAAAAATGCTTTTGCCATGCAACCAAGCATTAGAGAAGAGCATCGTGGTAACGTTGAACTTGCCAAACAAATGGGAGAAGCAGTAGTTAGCAACCTTAACAGTATATTGTTGATTGTTGGTGGAAAAGCATTTGATGGTTATTGGGGAATTTATGGGCATTACGGGGATGTTTTATCCCATACGCCTGATGGTCGTCTTAAATGGGGAAATAATGTTGATGGTGCGCTTAATTGGGGAATTTTAAGTCAGATTCGTTCGGTTAAAATTGAAGGTGGCGATCTTTATTTGAAGCGCGTTTTAAAAACTTCTCCAGCCACCACTGTTTTAGCGTTATCTAAGGATTTGGATATTGCCAGAGAATATGGCATTTATAAGGATAATCCCTATCTCTATGATAAGACGATTCAAGAGTTAGATGATAATGCTATTTCTATTGCGGATCAGCAAATTTTAGCATTGCGACAAGTTCCTGCTAATCTTCCCGTTTTAACGAATCCAGAGAATAAGTTTGTTGATTTTGATGTGAATGTTTTGCCGTCTCAGGTATCGGTATCTATGGCGGGTAGTAATTTTATTGTCAATGGCCGAACGGTTACGCCTGATCAGGTAGTCAGGTTTGCTGATGGTAGTCGTTTTAAGTTTATTATTAAAAATGGGGTAGCAACGTTAGAAGCGGAACAGGTGGTTAATTGGTTCGTGATTAAGCTTAAAGCAATGGCTTTAAATTTAGATGCGCCTCAAGTTTCGGATACTTATATGGGAGCAAATGCCAGTAAAATTGTCAGAAATACTGGAGGTATTGGCAATGATATTTTAATTGCTTCTTCAGGAGCAACTCTTAATGGTGGGTTGGGAGATGATGTTTATATTTATAGTCGTGGAATGGGAACGGTTACTATTAGTGATACTGGTGGATTTGATACGATAGAGCTTGATGCAAGTATTAATGTATCCGATTTATTGGTAGAGCAACGGGGAAATAATTTAATCATTGCTGTTAAAGATTCTAGTAATCCATCAGCAGAAATTTCGCAATTGTCTGATAATATTATTATTTCAAATTTTGCCAATCAAAAAATTGAGACTTTTCGTCTTGGCAATAATAAAGAATATACTATTCAAGGATTAATTACAGGATTCTGGGGGGATGGAAATAATTCTCAGCAATTAATTGGTGATTTTAATGGAGATGGGAAAGATGACATTGTTAATTTACAAAGTGATGGGATTTCTAATAACTGGGTAGCTTTATCTGATGGTAACGGTACGTTTAACTTAAAAGGAGCATATTCTCTAACTAATTCTAACAATAGTTATCAAACAGGGCTAACATCAGGATATTGGGGAGATGAAAATAACTCTCAGCAATTGATAGGAGACTTTAATGGAGACGGCAAAGATGACATTGTTAATTTACAAAGTGATGGGATTTCTAATAACTGGGTAGCTTTATCTAAAGGAGATGGTTCATTTAACCTTAT
>NZ_JADBTR010000054.1:0-19716 GCF_020246065.1 Microcystis sp. M144S2 | reverse complement strand
TCTCCCGAAACAGGTGCAAGATTCTGAGAGAATCGTGCTTCAAAACCTTGCGTCTTCATGGTTCCGCGTCCTGTAGGGGCGAAGCATTCGGACAATAACTTATCGGTGAAACCGTAGATTTTCTATCCGAATGCTTCGCCCGTACTTTTTCAGCAAACCCTATGTTCTATAAAAATGGTAATGCAAGGTTTTTGAAGCTCCCAATCCTCATAGTGTTAATATTCGCTAATCTCATCCAATTGGAAAGGCAAGATTTGAGAAAAAAGTAGAAGTTAAGGAACGCGGAGCATTCGTTCTTCGATTTCTTGCCAAACGGTAGGGGAAATATTAACAGCCACTTTTTGGCAACTTAGCATTAATTCATTAACGTATAGATAATTTTGAAATATAATCCAGTCAGGTGTTCTCCAAGAAGAGAACCCAATCGGACTTTGCTTATAAAAATCTAGAATTATTTTTTCATAAAATGCTGAGATTTGATCAAATTCTAATTGTCCTAGTATTTTTTTTGTAATTGAACTAATCAATGCAAAAATATGTGTTGCTGTTTTTTCACTTTGCATTTGTTCACTGGTTAACAAATGTCCATAATGATATTGATACAAAACATCAATACCAACATATTTTTGTCTTAATTTATCTAATTGCTCAAGGAAAGGTTCGTCAAATTGTGGAGTATTATCTATGTAATTATTATACATATCTGAATGTATTCGATTATAGCACTTGGTAAAATTAATCCCTTTATTTAATCTGTCAAAAAGAATGATCGAGCGTTTTGCAGAGGGTTTAACCGATTCTTTTAATTCACCAGTTGCTTGCTCTACCCAAACAAGAAATTTAGATAATTCGGCATTCTTCGCATATTCTTGAGCTTCTTTCTCCATTGCTAATAACAATTTATCGGCTTTCCCTCGCCCTCGCATCAAACCTGCCACTAACAAAAACACCTCTTGCCAACGAGTTTCTGTTACATAATTCTTAACTGCTTCTTCAATCAAATCATTATCATAGATATACTGAGCCGTGAGGTATTCCTGAAGGGTTAAATGAGAAAAAGAATAGACATCTCTCGCCCGCTCTACTAAAATTCCCTGTTCAATTTCAATGGTTTTTAATACTTTTTCTCCGTCTAGATGTTGCGGAGCATTTAAGTTTTGTTTAAGGTGATCTTTAATTTGCTTAACAACTTCTCGTTTTTCTAGAAAAAGTTTATCTGCTACAAAATTTTGATAAGCAATTTCAGATAGCAAAATTTCTTCTTGCTCAATACTGAGATTTTCATAAACTAAACCGCGATTAGGTAAACGTTTTTCGGCTGACCATTTTTCCAATAAAATTCGTAACGCATCTTGATAAAGGCGACTGCGATTTGTGGGAAAAGATTGATTTTCATCATAAACCAAACACAAAAAAGTCAACAATAACGGTGTATGAGCTAACTCTTTTGCACTTTTATACTCCTCCTTTTGCAACAGTTCCCAACAATTTTTAGCTGTCTCATTTTTGCGATCTAATTCCGAACTAAACCAATGTTCAATAAAACTTTGAATTTGCTGATCATCAAATTCGACAATTTCAATATCGGTAAATTGTCGAAGATGAGTTCTAGCAGCAGTGCGACAGGAGAGAATAAAACGATTTTTATAATGCCTATCTACAAAATCTTGAATTTTCTCGATTACATTATAAACATTAGCTGTTGGCACTTCATCCAAACCATCTAATAAAATTAGTAATTCCCCTTTTTCTAGTTTATTGCTAATATTTTTTTCCACATTGGGAAAACCACAGATTTTAAACTCCTCTTCAATTAATGCCTGAATATTAATCTCGTTTTCTTTAAAGTTTTTCAACTCCAGTAAAACAGGTGTTAGAGAATGCCGATAACTGTCTTTATTTCCCTTGAGAGCTTCTAGCCCAACTTTTCGCAAAAATGTAGATTTACCAATACCGGGATCACCAAGTACCATTAAATATTGTTCTTGATTCGCCAAAAGTAAACCATCTTTTTTACCATCATCCCTAAAGTTAAACCGTCGCTGCTTACTCTCACGATATTTATTTTCTAAATTTTCATCATAATAATCCCTGACTAAATTCCCTAAACATTTGACATTAACATAAATTGACTCCAAATCCATCGGCTTAGACATTTTTAAAACCTTAATCATGCCGTGCCGATCCCAGTAACGTTGAGTATATTCCCGGAAAAAAAGATACTTTCCCTCTTTGAAAAGCTGCCCGACATCTTTATGCAATAACTCATTTTTATTAATACCCTCCCACCCCGATTTAATCATTTGGCCAATAAAATTATTAGTCAATGCCGTTACAATGGTTGTTTCAATTCCTGTCATAACTTAACCCCTGTAAACCCTCTGAAGTTCAGTATAAGCCAGAAAGCGGGTTTCTCATCATCAACCCAGAAACCCGCTGGCTCTTTTGGATTTGGTGGGTAAAATGTATTCTGAGATACAGTCCTGCTGGCGAGGGAGTGGAGGGAACCACTCCAGACACAGAGGACACAAAGATCGATCCTATGTAAGTTAAACTTATCACACAGAACCTAGAAGAGCCACCCGCTTTCTTATCAACTCAGAAACCCGTTTTCTAAGAATATAATGTGCTTAAATTAGATAATTTCTAAGCCATGAGAACGAAACCAGATAAAGATTTACCCCAAGGGACTAAAATCGGCAACAATGCGCGGTTAGAGGCTTGCATAACAGCAGAGCAAAAGCAACTGATGGAGATGGCTGCCTTTTTACGGGGACAGAACTTGACTGAGTTTATGGTGTCAGTTTTGGCTGAGGCAGCTATGCAAACGATCAAAGATAGCCAATTGGTAGAATTAACCGAACGCGATCAATTCACTTTTGTCGAGGCCCTGTTAAATCCCCCCGCTCCCTCCGAGCAAGCTCAAGCAGACGCTCAATGGTATAAGCAAATGATGAATAAATAGTTGCTAGATTTGTGTTAAGAAATCAATAGAGTCACAGAAAAACTTTTCCAAGAGATTCAACCTGACAAAAGAAAAACCTTTACTTGTGACAAGGTTAAAGAATTTTGTGGACATCAAGAGTTGAGTGAGAAACTAGGAGCAGATTTTTATTTTGCTACTCCTTATCATTCGTGGGAGAGGGGATTAAACGAGCATACCAATGGACTGTTAAGACAATTTTTCCCCAAGAGGACAAATTTTAAAATCGTTAAGCCAGAGGAGGTGGAAAGGGGAGCATCTCACCTTTGTAACCCCTAAATCAGGTTTTATGTCAAGCTATTTTAAAAGCCTTGCCAGAAAACAGTTTTAGGGACAAGTATAATTACTCACTTGTATAAATGAGATGCTCCCGGTGGAAAGGTGGAAAGAGCCGTAAACTTAATTAACAATCGTCCTCGAAAATGTCTTGACTATCAGACACCCAATGAGGTATTCTATCAAGCTAGATCAGATAGTGATGCAATTCAGACTTGCATCGGCTGTTCTTGGTCTCAATCTTAATACATCACAGGAGAACTTATGTCTATCGAAGCCGTCAGACAGTTTAATGAAATTGCTAAGAGTGATCTAGAAATTCAAGGTAGTCTAGAACTAACAACAGATGTCCAAAGTTTAATGGATCTTACTGTCATACTGGCTTCTGAGAGAGGCTTCAGCTTTACCTCTGAAGATCTGGCAGAATACTACTCCGAAGAAAGTAGAAGACTTCCTGATATATCTCTCAGAAATGTGATGCTTTTAACTAAAAAAAAATCTGCGTTCGAAAGCGACCCGGACGTTTGTTATCGATTGCCTTTCTTAGCTCGTGAAATCTGCCGAAAACTCAATTCTTAAAGAAAGCGGGTTTCTTAGAAAACGGGTTTCTTAAAGAAACCCGCTTTCTAATCTCTTAAACGGCTAAACTGAGAATAGCTGCCTTTCTTGACTCTCATTTCTCAGATTGTAAAATAATGCAAATTTATCTTGACTATAGTGCCACTACCCCCACTCATCCCCAAGTGATCGAGCGGGTTGCCACTATTCTCCAACATCATTGGGGCAATCCCTCCAGTTTACACACTTGGGGACAGGATACGGCAACAGTCATCGAAATGGCCAGAGAACAGGTAGCAGGGTTAATTAATGCCAATCCAGACCAGATTATCTTTACTTCTGGCGGCACGGAAGCCGATAATTTAGCAATTATCGGGGTTGCTCAACAGTATAACCGCCCCCGTCATATAATTATTTCTAGTGTGGAACATTCGGCGATCGCTGAACCCTGTAAACAATTAGAGCAGCAAGGTTGGCAAATTACTCGTCTTCCCGTCAATCGTCAAGGTAGGGTGAATCCTTTAGACCTAAAAGCCGCAATTCAAAGCGATACGGTCTTAATTTCCATTATTTACGGACAAAGTGAGGTGGGAACCCTACAACCGATTGAAGAATTGGGCAGCATTGCCAGAGAAAGGGGAGTGCTTTTTCACACCGATGCGGTGCAGGTGGCGGCAAGATGCGATATTGATGTGCGGAAACTGCCCATAGATTTATTATCTCTTTCTAGCCATAAAATTTATGGAATGCAAGGATCGGGGGCTTTATACATCAGAACTGGTGTCGATATTTTACCATTACTGCGGGGCGGTGGCCAGGAAAAAGGCCTGCGATCGGGAACCCCAGCCGTACCAGCGATCGCAGCTTTCGGTTTAGCGGCCGAATTAGCCCAAAAAGACTTAATTAGCGAAAAAATGCGTTTAATCGCCTTGCGAGATCGATTATTTGACCTCTTAGCCGATTATCCTTATCTGCTGCCCACGGGGGACCGATTCTATCGTTTACCCCACCACGTCAGCTTTATTGTCCGTCCGGACGATGACAGTCACATCACGGGAAAACAGCTAGTTCGTCAGCTTAATTTAGCAGGAATCGGCATTAGTTCCGGATCCGCCTGTCATAGTGGCAAACTTTCCCCCAGTCCAATTTTAAAAGCTATGGGCTACAGCGATCGAGAGGCACTAGCGGGAATTCGTCTAACCCTGGGAAGGGACACCAGCGCCGCCGATATCGATTGGACGGCGCTTGTATTAAAACAAGTGATCGATCGCTGTTTATCTGCTTTAATTGTAAGCAAGAGTTAGTTTATGCCTCAAATTGCCCTTCGATCAAGATAATTTCGCCAAAATCGGGAATCCATGCCACCCAACGGCCCTGATCCTGTTCACAGAGTAGTAGCGCTTCATCAAAGCTGTATGGAGAGGGAAGCATTCTGAGTTGTACCCATGTGTTTGCTTGGGGACAAGTAACAACAGCAGTAGTGCGAGATTGTAGTAAGAACATACACAGATCACCCTGATAATTCTGTATCTAAATTTACAAAAAAACCGATGACTGTGGGTAACTTTGTTTGAAATCTTTACATCTCCAGAAAATTATCGGCTGCATCTCCTAATTTGTGACTTTACCTCACCTATAGGTCAGCAGCAGAAGTTATTCCAAGAGGGCGAATGCAATTCGCCCCTACAATAATATTATTGCGCCCAAAATTTCCTCTAGATATTTCGACCAAATTGAGCCGATTACGCCAATGACCGGCACTTTTTTGATTTCAAAAAAGCCTCAAGATATTATCCGACAAGGTTTTTAGATTTATTCGGCCAATCCTAGCTATGATCGTTACTGGTAAATGATAGTTAATAACTGGTAATGGTAAGTTCTTTCCCTCGCACCTATAAAATCGCCGTCATCGGTGACGTTCACGACCAATGGGAAATAGAAGATAATTTAGCTTTAGAAGCTTTACAAGTGGATTTAGCCCTATTTGTGGGCGATTTTGGCAATGAATCCCTAGAAATTGTCGGTCGGATTGCTAGTTTGTCCTTACCAAAAGCCGTTATTCTCGGTAATCATGACGCTTGGTATAGCGCCACCTCTTGGGGACGAAAGCAATGTCCCTACGATCGCAATCAAGAAGATCGTGTCACCGCCCAGTTAGAATTATTAGGGGTTGCCCATGTGGGTTACTCAAAACTAGACCTACCCAGTTTACAGCTTTCGATTGTTGGGGGTCGTCCCTTTACTTGGGGGGGATCCGAGTGGAAAAATGGAGAATTTTTGCAAGAACGCTATAATATCAGCAGTTTTGCCGAATCTACTGCCAAAATTATCGCTAATATTCAAGATACTGCCTATAATAACCTGATTTTTTTAGGTCACAATGGTCCGGCCGGACTGGGAAAGGAAGCGGAAGCTATCTGTGGTCGCGATTGGCAACCCTTGGGAGGGGACCACGGGGATCCGGATTTAGCAGCGGCCATCGAACAAGCACAGCTATTAGGAAAACAGGTTCCTCTCGTCAGTTTCGGTCATATGCACCACCGTCTCCGTCATACTACTTCCCGTTTACGCAATCCCGTGGTCACTTCCGAGATGGGAACTGTTTATCTGAATGCTGCGAGTGTCCCTCGCATTCTCCACTCTGATACGGGTAAATCTCGCAATTTTTCCCTAGTCACTCTTGAAGAAGGTCTAGTCACAGAAGCATCTTTAATCTGGTTGAATGATAATTTCGAGATTATCAGTAATAGAAAACTTTATCACTCTGGAGCATCAATCGATCGCCTATCTCCCCAATCTTGTTATTCTTAAGTTTTGAAAATAGACCTTTTCTTAATCTTATGCGGTACAACCACTAATATCAGTTATCAGATGTCAGGTTTCAGTTAACTGTTTACTGATAAGTGAAAAAAAGCTCCCCAATTCATAATTCATAATTCATAATTCATAATTTATAATTCATAATTCCCTATAGATAGTTAAGTTTTTGAGCGAGCAGAGGTAAAGCAAGAGCGATAGCAACACTAACAATCATACCGATAAAAGCTTTCAAGGCATCCCCTAAAACCAGTTTACCCGTGGCGGCTAAATTAGGGGTTTCTCTGGTTAAAGTCAGAGAAATTTCTCGACCTCCTAATAAACCTAAAAATACCCAAGTGGTACTCATGGGAATATGATTATAGCCAACAAAAAACAGTAAAATTAGACCATAAATTAAGTTAATAATTGTTGCAGAACGCGGATCATGGGCGTTAGTTTTGCTAGTGACAATTTTCTCAATTTGACCCCCGTGATTAATAAAAATGATAGTTTGCAGGAGTAGCATAACTGTTAGAGATAAAACTAACCATATTGCTGCCAACTTTCTGGGAAGATAGGCGAAAATATTAGCAAAATCTTGCATTAACCATTGACTCCAGAGAAACCCGGTGGATAACCACTGTAAAACTACCCAGATTTTTTGAGGTTCTTTATTAACTGTTTCTAGGAAAAAGTTTTCTAATCGATAAATAATTCGATAGATGACTAACCCCACTATAACAGCAAGAGCATAACCCCAAGCGGATTTAATTAACATTTCATCTAGAGATTGGGGAGCAAAAACTGTTAAAACTAAAAAGGTTGTACTCACAGGTATTCCCCAAGTGGTGAGAATTAAAATTGCTAAGGGAGGAACAATATAAATCCAAGTAAAATTTTCTGGGAAGGGAATCATTTCTAGTCGATTATAGGCCACATCTCCCTGATTAATATACCAACCAGCGATAAAAATCGAAGCTAAGATTAGACTGGTGTACAGCCATAAAATCCACCAGGGACGTTCTTCATTGGCACTTAAAAAAGTCCCTAAAGTTTGTAGGGAATCGTTGGCAACAATCGCATAAGCTGATAGAATAAAGCCAGCAATCATAAAAAAATTACTCATAGACAGTGGGAATTATAAATTATGAATTAAGTAGGTAGCTGTTAAAAGTTGTTAGACACCCCCCTTATCAAGGGGGGATTAAGGGGGGATCAGAGGCAAAATCTATCTTCAATTTAATTATAACTACTTACTTATCAATTATGAATTGGGTAGAATAAATAAAAATAATCTCCTGACAACTGGCTCCCTATTAATATAACCGCTATAACTCCTTAATTTTGCTTTAAAAAATCCCTCGCTAGATAGAAAGCAGCTAAACTACCAGAGACGGTAATTTCTTGGGGATTAATTTCCTGTAAAGGTCGAAGAATAACTTCAATTTCCTCGGTAACATCTAACTTTTGTTGACCAGTGGGGATAGCATTAAGAGCCAAAAAAATATGAATTCTGTTAGTATCTTTAACGGGATTATCATACAAAACACCTAGAGGTATTAGAGAATCACTTTGATAACCAGTTTCCTCCTCGAATTCTCGACGCGCTGCTGCAGTAATATTATCTTCACCCGCATCTACTGCTCCGGCGGGAAATTCCAATAAAATTTCCTTAACTCCGTGACGATATTGACGGACAAAAACTAATTGATTATCCCCGGTAACTGGAACAACTAAAACAATTTCAGGACGAATATTAACAAAATAATCGTCGATAACTTGTCCAGAGGATAACTGCACCGAGTCTTGACGGACTTGACACCAACGATTATGAAAAACTAGCTCAGATTTAATAATTTGCCATTTTTTTAAATTAGTCATCGACAATCCTGTTATAATTGCAGTGAAATTACTAAACTTTTTTCGCAGATAATTATAAGTAAGTAGGTAGGCGTTAAAAATTATCAGATGCCCCCCTTATTAAGGGGAGACTAAGGGGGGATCGGCACCCCCCTTATCAAGGGGGGCAGGGGGGATCGGCACCCCCCTTATCAAGGGGGATCCCCCCGCCTTCGGCTTCCCCCCTTATCAAGGGGGGCTAGGGGGGATCGGCACCCCCCTTATTAAGGGGGGAATAAGGGGGGATCGGCACCCCCCTTATCAAGGGGGACTAAGGAGGGATCGAACCTAAAATCTATTTTTAATTTAATTATAACCAGCTACTTAACCAGATTTAGTATGAATAGAAGCAAACCGGTTATCTAAGAGCTAATTTTACGACCGAGGTGGGCAAGCTTATCTAGAACAGATTGAAGCAAAGATCGCCGCTGCTCGACGACAATATCTAAGTTGGCCAACATATACTTTACGTCTTTGTAGGCATTGTCCAGCAAGGCTAGTAATAATTCGCGATCGCCTGCGATGTCTTTTTCTGATGGGGTGCGGGTCCGTTGGGGTAATAAGTCCGCTGGTGGAGAAGGAAGGGAGGGCGATCGCTCGGACTCTAGCTGTTGAATGGTTTGTTGTAAATTTTCAATCACCCCATACATTTCCATCGGGTCAAAAACCCTTAACAGACTGGTTTGTGTAACAATGCCCAACCCCCGACCCCAGTTCCAAGAAACCACCAAACGCCCCACCCGCCGTTTTTGCATTTCCTGATGGGCCGTCCACAGGGAATCCTCGGGACTGAGGAGAAATAAGGGCGTACTCATCACCGTCTGGGCCCTAGTTTTGTGCAGATCGATTTGAACTGCTTGAAACTGGACAAGATCTCGCTCTGTCACAATACCAACAGGGTAGTCATTGTCTTCGGAATTTCTCTGGGTGATCACCACACAACTGACACGATGTTCCGCCATTAACTGGGCCAATTGCAAGACTGTGGCGGTGAGTGGGGCCTGTACCACTTGACTGGTCATCACATCGGATACGCGACGAAACCGCAACAGATTGGCCGGACGCAATATCTGGCGAATACTTTCATGGGAAATCACCCCGATTAAGTGTCCTTGGTCATCCACAATCGGCAAATGGCGAATGCGGTAGCGCCGAAACAAAAACAGGGCAGCAAAAATGTCTTGAGCAGATTGCTGGGGCAACGTGATCAGGGGATGCACCATCACATCGGCAACGGTTGTCTCGGTCAGGTTAATCCCTTGGGCGGTGAGTCGCACCACATCCCGTTCTGTCAAAATTCCTAATAACTCTTGCCCTTGCACCACCAGCAGACAGCTAACACGCACCTCTCCGGCCGGAGCAGCTAGAGGGGATAGGTCATCGGTGAGTAAACACAGACGACTATGGGCCTGACCGATCATGGCGATCGCATCTGCCAGGGAAGTGGTTGGCGGCACCGTCAAGGGGTGGCGATTGATCGCCTTTTCCAGATCGGGGGCCCAACTCAGAGGTGTATCGAGGGACATCAGCACCATCCTGCAATCACAAAGGCCAAGATAGACAGAACAGCCACTGGGCAAAGAACCCCGGCTCTCAGAGTTGCCAAAACCCGTTCTAAAACTATCTCAAAGTGTAGCGTCATTTAACTTTTTCCTAAAAGATGTAACGTTTTGTTACAATTTTTATTAAACTCGTAAAGATTTTAGACCCACTTCGGTGTATCATAGAGGGATGTAACAGGTTAAAGCCTGAAACTTTTTATTTAGCGGTTATTCAGCCTCTAATGGTTTCAGGGGCGGCATCACCAGACGCTGGGGTGAGTAATTCCGGGTTCTGGTCGGCCTGAAGGGTTACTCCGGAAATTCTGGACACCTTTCCATAAAGTCGATCCAGCACCCGCTTTACGGAAATACGCTGCCATGGTTGACCGCGTTTGGTGGTGTAGCCCTGTTCATTAAGCCAATCGGCGATCTTCTGCAAGGATTTCCCTGATTTGTGATGACGGCGAATCAGTTCAATGACCCGGCACTCTTCCGGATCATCCACTAATTCTCCATCGATCGATCGTTGTCCAAAGGCAGGGGAGCCGTAGCCCGCATAACCACCGTTGCTTGCTTTTGCTTGTCTGCCTTGTTCTAGCCGCTCCCAGGCAGATAAATCGTTGGAAGGGGTCGCTGTCATAGGGTATCTAAATGCAACAACTTGCAAAACCATATTATCGCAACTTAACGTCGCAAATTTGTTTTGATTGGGGGCAGCCGATGACGACTTACAAAGTAAAACCCCTGCATGAGCAGGGACTAGATGTCACCATCGATGTCTGGGACAACCAAAATATAGACGATACCCCCGGGAGGCGGACAAAGTTAAAGGGTCAAAGGCCAAGCATTTTTAGATGAGGAGCGGTTCAAAGCTGAATTTATATTGTAAAACGCAGCGATCAGAGAATTTGTCCTAAGTTACACAGCATCAATCTGGAGATATAAACATGGGTACGGCTACATTTATTCAAGATGAAACTGAATTTGATTCCCTCTTAAAGAGTGAATCACTGTTGGTGGTAGATTGCACAGCAACCTGGTGTGGACCTTGCAAACTGGTGGCGCCGTTGATCGATCGATTGGCCGATGACTATCGCGATCGCGCCAAAGTCTTCAAACTTGACCTAGACAGTAACAAACCCGTGGCCAAACGCTTTGGAATTAAAAGTATTCCGGCGGTCATGGTGTTTAAACAGGGGAAATTGATAGAAACATTAGTTGGGGTTAAACCCTATGAAGAATTTACGGCAGCCGTAGAACGACAATTATAGTCTTCCACCGTGAACAAACACTCTGGGCAAACGTCCGAAGTTGACCCTTTCCTTCTCACACCACTATTCAATTTTGAGGTATGGCGATGAACAAGCTTATAGAAATCCGGTGTCCCAACTGTGGCAGCGTAGCTCAACGGCTCTTGAGCGATCGCCTGCCCGCAGGATATAAGTGTCCGGCCCGGCAAGTTGCTCAGACGGAATGCCCAGTGTGTGATTATTTCATCGCCATGTGTTGGCAAAATGGCGCTGTGCTGGAGGCCTATGCTCCAGGCATTCAGGGGAACACAGCTGCGGCCATGCCGCCCCAGCACCAACCAGCGATCGCCCATTGGTCTTTGTCATCTGCGTTCAAAGTGGCCCTCAGCCCACAAGAGTCTAGGAAATTGCTATCGGGACAACCCTAGTCAACTTTTGCATTTATACCAGTTCTTTAATTTAACAACACCATCCAACTCCTATGCTGCAAGCTCAAGAAATTATGACCCAAAACGTTGTCACCATTCGTGGTTCGGCAACGGTTGCCGATGCCGTGAAATTGATGAAAGAAAAAAAACTGCGGGGTTTGATTGTCGAACCGCGCCATGAACAGGATCCTTATGGAATTGTCACCGAAACCGACATCGTTTACAAAGTGGCGGCCTTTGGCCACGATCCTAAAACTATGCGGGTCTATGAAATTATGGCCAAGCCCTGTGTGGTCGTCAATCCCGAACTGGGGGTGGAATATGTAGCCCGGTTATTTGCTCAAACCCGCATTCGCCGCGCCCCCGTGATTCAGGGCAAAACTTTGCTGGGCATTATTTCTGTCAGTGATATTCTCTTCAAGAGCGATTTTGTCGAAAAGCCCAAGCGGTTGTTCATTGAAGATGAAATTGAAGCAGCCCGGGAAGACGCACGGGCAATTTGTGCGGCCAAGGGTGAGACCTCTCCAGACTGCGCCGCGGCCTGGGATGTGGTGGAGGAACTCCAGGCCGAAGCCTCCCATCAACGGGTCAAAAAACAGGGGAGTAACTCACTTCAGTCCTACTGCGAAGCCAATCCCAATGCCTTAGAGTGCCGCATTTATGAGGATTAAATCCTGGCGGGTTTTGGGAGAATCGATCGCCTTGAGGATCTTGCCGATCGGTTTCCCCAGGCGATCGAGTTCTTGATCTCCACCTTTTCGGATGGGAGATAGATCGAGCGCTTGCGCTTACCGAATTCGACTTGATCGGGGGTCTCTGGGTACTTATGCCCCTAATTCCCCTGAGAGGAGATAATCAAGAAAAGTCTTGGCGATCACGGATAGTTTTTTATCCTTGGGATAAACCACATACCAATGGCGTTGGATGGGAAAATCTTCCACGTCAAGGATGGTAAATTCCCCATTGGGAGGATCTAAATTTAAGACGTGCTGAGACAGAACCGAAATTCCTAAACCACCGGCGACTGCTTGTTTAATGGCTTCATTATTGCCGATTTCCAAACGCAGAGACACAGTGATGCCATGGTCGAGAAAAATTTGCTGTACTGCCCGTCTAATTCCCGATCCCATTTCCCGCATAATAAAAGGTTCCCCTTGCAGCCGTTTTATCGGAATTTTTTTCTGTCCCGCTAGGGGGTGATCTTTGCGAGCAATTACCACAAGGGGATTTTCCAGAAACGGTTGAATATCGAGGTTTAGCTCTTGGGGGGGTTCGCTTAAAATATATAGGTCATCGACATTATTGATCATCCTTGCTTCTAGGTCTTGGTGATTGGTCAATTCTAGGGATACATCTACCCCTTCGTACTGTTGACAAAAAGGACCTAGGATCTGAGGGATTAAATATTGGGCTGTGGATACCGCCGCTAAACGCAGTTTACCCTGTTTAATGCCCTTGATATCAGCGATCGCCATCTCAAAGTTATCAAGATCCTTGAGGACTGCTTGACAGGTTACTAATAAACTGCGTCCGGCCTCGGTTAAATACAAACGTTTGCCTATCTGTTCAAATAAGGGTAAACCCACTGATTTAGTCAGTTGTTTCATCTGGGTAGAAACGGTGGGTTGGGTGATCGATAGTTCTTCAGCAGCCCTGGTGAAACTGCCATGACGAGCCGTCGCTTCAAAGACAATCAGTTGATGTAAAGTGGCGTGAATCAAGAGAGGCCTCTAGAGAGCTACACTTCTGTTACTGCCTTGAGGAGCTTTGCTAAACAGAAGCAGGAATGGAGGGGAACGAGTAAAAACCTCCCCACCCCGCTTATATCATAGGTTTAAATCAATACTTTTGTAAAGATATATCGATTTAAACTCAATTTACAAAAATTTGCTTGTCAAGATATCCGTTCTAGTATAGATTTATAACAATCGATCTTTAAAAACCATAAAGTTTTGTCTATCAAGGCTGGTCTGTCAACCGCCGGCTTTGTTGTGGCAAAAAATCCTTTGCTCAGTTGGATTCTCATGGAAATAACCAATCGTATTCATTTTGACAATTTGCGGGGTGATATCTTCGGTGGTCTAACAGCTGCCATCGTTTATCACCCTCTAGCTCTCGCCTTCGGGGTAGCTTCTGGGACGGCGATCGGGGCCAGTTCAACCGCCAAAAATCCCGAATTAGGCTTACCTGCGGACTTGACACTGTCCAAAGTTCTGCCCGCAACAGGTTTGCTTAAGGGGTAAAGAGCCTTACTCTTACTCTCTTTCAGCTTTTGAAGGTTCATTTAGTCCGTTTATATTCAATACTCCTCATCAGGGGAGGCTTAAGGAGGTATTCGTGGATTTTTTCTCATTGTTTGTCATGGACTTTATCCAGCAGTTGCAGTCGCCAACGCTGGCCTTTTTGATTGGTGGCATGATCATTGCCGCTCTCGGTAGTGAATTGGTCATCCCAGAGTCGATTTGTACGATCATCGTCTTCATGCTGCTGACCAAAATCGGTCTGACCGGCGGGATTGCCATCCGCAATTCCAACCTGACGGAAATGGTATTACCAATGATCTTTGCCGTGATAGTAGGGATTATTGTGGTCTTCGTCGCCCGCTATACCTTGGCCAATCTGCCGAAGGTGAAAGTGGTCGATGCGATCGCGACCGGGGGATTATTTGGAGCCGTGAGTGGCTCGACTATGGCCGCCGGTCTGACGGTACTAGAAGAACAAAAGATCCCCTACGAGGCCTGGGCCGGCGCACTCTATCCCTTCATGGATATCCCGGCACTGGTAACGGCGATCGTGGTGGCTAACATTTATCTTAACAAGAAGAAGCAGAAAGAAGCAGCCCACGACCACGAGTCTTTTAGCAAGCAGCCGGTGGCGGCCGGGGATTATTCCGATCAGCAGGATTATCCCAGCAGTCGGCAGGAATATCTCAGCCTACAGCAGCCAGCGGATAATCGGGTCAAGATTTGGCCGATCATTGAGGAAAGCCTTCGCGGACCTGCCCTATCGGCCATGTTATTAGGTCTGGCTTTGGGCATCTTCACCCAGCCGGAAACTGTCTATAAAAGCTTCTACGATCCCCTCTTTCGTGGCTTGCTTTCGATCTTGATGCTGGTCATGGGGATGGAGGCTTGGTCAAGGGTTGGTGAACTGCGTAAGGTGGCCCAGTGGTATGTCGTCTATAGCGTCCTAGCACCCTTTGTGCATGGTCTAATCGCCTTCGGTCTCGGCATGGTTGCCCACTACGCCACCGGGTTCAGCTGGGGCGGTGTCGTGGTTCTGGCCGTCATCGCTTCCTCTAGTTCCGACATCTCCGGGCCGCCCACGTTGCGGGCCGGTATCCCCTCGGCTAATCCCTCCGCCTATATAGGTGCGTCCACGGCCATCGGTACGCCCGTAGCGATCGGCTTGTGCATACCCTTCTTCCTTGGTCTCGCCCAGGCCCTCAGCGGCGGCTAGGATTGTGGTCGGTGGGCGCTCCCTTGACGGGGCTTACCAAGCAAATAAATGTACACATTTAAGGAGATAATCAACATGGCTAAACCAGCCAAAAAGCTCGTCATCGTCACAGAAAAGATTTTGCTGAAAAAAGTCGCCAAGATCATCGAAGAATGCGGGGCGACCGGTTACACGGTGATGGATACTGGCGGTAAAGGCAGTCGCAACGTGCGCTCGTCGGGACAACCCCACGTTTCCGAAACCGATACGAATGTTAAGTTCGAGATACTTACCCCCGATCGAATTATGGCCCAAAATATTGCCAAGCAGGTTGCCGATCAGTTTTTCCTCAATTTTGCGGGCATGATCTATCTCTGTGATGCGGAGGTTCTGTACGGACAGAGTTTCTGTGGACCAGAGGGCTGTGAAATCTAGACAACTAAGCTTGTCTTGATCCGGGCCACCCCATCTGCAGCCTGACTGTCCTTGAGCGGTGGCCCTTTTTCCTATCCCCCAGTTTTATGACCACCTGAAATCTTTAACCCTCATCCCTTTAAACTGATGATTTTGTCCCCTATTCTGCCTCCTTCGATCGGGGAGATAGCAGCCCCCATGACTCCGCTCCCCTTGCTTGCCACCGTTGTGGCCGAGGATTCACCGATTATTCTCTCTGGCGTATTGCTGACACTGGTGGTGATTTATCTGGCCAGCAAGCTCGGCGCAGAGGCCGCCCGACGATTGGATTTTCCGCCCGTACTGGGAGAACTGGTCGCCGGTGTGATTGTCGGCGTTTCGGCCTTGCATCTGCTCATCTTTCCCGAAGGGGGACTATCGGCCTCCGATTCGCTGATTATGACGGTACTGCAAGGATTGAATCAATTGGCCCCGGCTGCCGTGGACCGGATCTTTGAGTCCCAAAGTGAAGTGATTTCGGTTCTAGCTGAAATCGGTGTGATTATTCTGCTGTTTGAAATTGGCCTAGAATCCGACCTGCGACAACTCAAGGAAGTGGGAATTCAAGCCACGGTTGTGGCCTGTGTGGGGGTTGCGGCACCTTTTGCGGCGGGTACGGCCGGGTTAATGCTCGTCTTTCATGTGGCGGCCATCCCGGCGATTTTTGCGGGGGCAGCCTTGACAGCAACCAGTATCGGTATTACCTCGAAGGTGTTGTCCGAGTTAGGTCAACTCAAATCCAAAGAAGGGCAAATTATTGTCGGTGCAGCGGTGATCGATGATGTCCTAGGTATTATTGTTCTGGCTGTGGTCGCTAGTTTGGCCAAAACTGGTGAGATCGATGTGGTCAATGTTATTTATCTGATTGTCAGCGCTACGGCCTTTTTGATCGGATCAATTTTGTTGGGAGGTATTTTTAACAAAAGTTTTGTGGCGATCGTGGAGCGGCTGAAAACAAGGGGAAATATTGTTATTCCCGCATTTGTCTTCGCTTTCTTTATGGCATTTTTGGGCAATGCTATTCATCTTGAAGCGATTTTAGGGGCCTTTGCCGCCGGTTTGGTGCTTGATGAAACTGATACCCGCAACGAGTTGGATGAGTTAATTAAACCGATCGCCGATTTGCTTGTACCGATTTTCTTTGTGACGGTGGGAGCGCGTGCCGATCTCGGTGTTTTAAACCCAACGGTACCGGAGAATCGGGCTGGACTTTTGATCGCTGTCTTTTTGATGGTTGTGGCGATTATCGGTAAACTGGTGACGGGCTGGGCAGTTTTTGGCATATCTGGAATCAATCGTCTCGCCATCGGTGTGGGTATGATTCCCCGGGGTGAGGTGGGTTTAGTTTTTGCCGGGATTGGTTCGGCCAGCGGAATTTTGGATAAGCCTTTGGAGGTGTCGATTATTATTATGGTAATCCTGACCACTTTCCTCGCTCCTCCCTTCCTCAGAGTCGCTTTTGGTAAGACGGAAGCTGTTCCCGAAACCCTAGAAAGCAAGGAGCCAGCTAATCCTATTCCTTAATTTTGCGGGTAAAATCTGATTTTTTAGACGAGGCTGAAGCATTTTCAGCCTTTTTAAAAATCTATGCTCAGGATAAGGGAGCGATCGAGGTAAGATTTGAGAGTATCTAATCTTTTTCCTATGTTCGAGCAGACATTTAAGAATATCGACGATATTCTCCGAAAAGAGGCGGGATGCGCCACGGAGTTGGATTACGCAGAACAAATCTCCTGGATTCTCTTTTTGAAATATCTCGACGATCGGTCAGTCGATCGCCAGAATCGGGCGTTATTAACAGGGGAAGACTACGATCCGTTACTAGACGAACCCTATCGCTGGTCGAATTGGGCCTACCCCAAGGACGGGAGGGGTGAACTGCTGAAAACCGCCAAGGTAGGGGACGATCTGATCGAGTTCGTCAATAGCGAGCTATTTCCCTACTTTCAGGGATTCAAGCAATACGCAGAACTGGGGACGTTCGGGGCTAAGATCGGGGAAATTTTTGCGGGGGTGCGGAATAAGTTTCAGAGCGGGTACAACCTGCGGGAAGTTCTCGAAAGTATCGACCGGCTTCAGTTTCGCACGCAACAGCAGAAACACGAGCTTTCGGATCTCTACGAAACCAGGATCAAAAATATGGGCAATGCGGGGCGAAACGGGGGCGAATATTACACCCCGCGGCCTCTGATCCGGGCGATGATTCAAGTGATTAAACCGCAATTAGGGGAGACGATTTATGACGGGGCCTGCGGTTCGGCGGGGTTTCTCTGCGAGGCCTACGAGTATTTACGCCACAGTAAGGCCGATCTGAGTACGAAAGAGCTAGAAACGCTACAGACGAGGACTTTTTTCGGCAAGGAGAAAAAGGCTTTAGCCTATATTATCGGGGTGATGAATATGATCCTGCACGGGATCGAGGCTCCGAATATTATTCAGACCAACACCCTGGCCGAAGATATTCAAGCGATTCAAGAGAAGAATCGTTATGACATCGTTTTAGCTAATCCCCCCTTCGGAGGCAATGAACGCAAGGAGATCCGCGGCAATTTCACGATCAATACCGGAGAGACGGCCTTTCTTTTTCTCCAGCATTTTATCAAGAGTTTGAAAACCGGGGGACGGGGAGCGATCGTTATTAAGAATACCTTTCTGTCGAACGCGGACAACGCCTCTAGAGAGTTACGGAGGGAGTTAACCTCGTCCTGTAATCTCCATACGGTTTTGGATTGTCCCGCTAAGACGTTTTTAGGGGCGGGGGTAAAGACGGTGGTTTTATTTTTCACCAAAGGTTCGCCGACGCAGAAAATCTGGTTTTATCAACTCGAACCGGGGCGAAGTCTGGGAAAAACAAACGCGCTCAATGATGATGATTTGCAAGAGTTCATCGAGTTTCAATCGACTTTTAAGCTATCGGAGCGCTCTTGGTTTTTAGACTTAGAAGAAGTCGATCTGGGTTCCTTCGATCTGTCGGTGAAAAATCCCAACGCGCCAGAGGGCGATCCTTTACGCGAGCCAGAGGAAATTTTAGCGGAGATTGCGGAATTGGACCGGGAAAGTGGGTCGATTTTAGAGGCGATTTCCGATTTATTGGAGTCTTCTCCTAGCTGATGGGAAGGGTGGTTTCGGCTTCGCTCAACCACCCAAATAGAGGGCTGAGCGAAGCCAAATAGAGGGCTGAGCGAAGCCAAATAGAGGGCTGAGCGAAGCCGAATAGAGGGCTGAGCGAAGCCGAAGCCCGATATCTCCTCAACCACCCAAATAGATTGCGGAATTGGACAGGGAAAGTGGGTCGATTTTAGAGGCGATTTCCGATATATTGGGATCTTCTACTGGCTGACGGGAAGGGTGGTTTCGGCTTCGCTCAACCACCCAAATTGAGGGCTAAAAGAGGGCTGAGCGAACCCAAATAGAGGGCTGAGCGAAGCCGAAGCCCGATATCCCCTCAACCACCCAAATTGAGCCTTTCATCTCAGATAAAATCTATGGCTTATATGTATATTCTTGAATGTTGTGATGGTTCTTTTTATGTGGGCAGTACGAAGAATTTGCCCCGTCGTTTATGGCAACATCAAAATGGTTTCGGTGCAAATCATACTAGAAAGCGATTACCGGTCAAGTTGGTTTATGCTGAATACTATGATCATGTGGCAAATGCTTTTTATCGCGAGAAGCAGGTGCAAGGTTGGAGTCGGGCGAAAAAGATGGCTTTGATGCGTAGTGATTGGGATTCTCTTCATATTTTGGCTGAGTGTCAAAATGAGTCACATTATCGGAATTTCTCTGTAGATGGGGGATTAACAAGGGATGAGAACTGAGGGGGATGCTGGTTTCGGCTTCGCTCAACCAGCATCCGGCTTCGCTCCACCAGCATCCGGCTTCGCTCAACCAGCATCCGGCTTCGCTCAACCAGCATCCGGCTTCGCTCAACCAGCATCCGGCTTCGCTCAACCAGCATCCGGCTTCGCTCCACCAGCATCCGGCTTCGCTCCACCAGCATCCGGCTTCGCTCCACCAGCATCCGGCTTCGCTCCACCAGCATCCGGCTTCGCTCCACCAGCATCCGGCTTCGCTCCACCAGCATCCGGCTT
>NZ_JADBTR010000053.1:0-2801 GCF_020246065.1 Microcystis sp. M144S2 | reverse complement strand
GAAATAGGGGCGTAATTCCTCGGCACTAAAGTTAAACTTGGCCTGACGCTGTTTTTCTGACCAATAGGCTATATCCCAATGCTTGAGATCGTCGGTTCCCGCAAAAGTTTTTAAGGCCTCTAAATCCTGTTTTGCCGCTTCGTAGCTTACTTGGCGCAAATTGTCAAGCAATTTCTCGATTTCATCCACAGAATTGGCCATTTTCCGGGCAAGACTGACCTCGGCGTAGGTACTATAACCTAGAAGATGGGCCTGTTCCTGACGCAGTTGCAAAATGCGATCGATTAAGGGATTATTATCCAATTCTCCCAGATCGGCCCGACTAACGTAGGCTTTATAGAGTTTTTCGCGCAATTCCCGATTATCGCTGTACTTCATAAAGGGGAAATAACTGGGAAAATCGAGGGTAATCACCCAGGGGCCGGTTTCGGTGCTGGCGTTAGTTTCTCCTTGGCCCCGGGCGGTTTGGGCGGCTAAACTAAGGAGACTAGGGGGTAAACCGGCGATATCTTCTGGGGTTGTTAGTTTCAGTTGAAAAGCTTTGGTGGCATCGAGGATGTTATTAGAAAATTTCGTGGTAATTTCCGCTAATTCCAGTTGAATCGCGTTAAATCTGTCTTTTTTCTCCCCTACCAATCCCACCCCAGCCAATTGAGCATCCCGCAGGGAAGCTTCGACAATGCGCTGTTGTGCCTCGTCTAATTGCCCCCAGCTTTCTCCTTGGCGCAGGGACAAAAATGCCTCATAAATGGGTTTACTTTGGCTTAAACGGCTAATAAACTCGACCACCTGCGGTTGTACGGTTTCGTAAGCTTGACGCAATTCTGGGCTATTTTTTACCCCCATCAGATGACCGATAATCCCCCAACTCCAGCTTAAACGTTCTTCGATCCGGGTGAGGGGTTCGACTAATTTTTCCCAAGTGGGGGCAATCTGCGCTTCTAGATCGGTTAATTCTCCGGCCAGTTCCTGCAAAAGTTGCGTCATGCCAGGGACAATCAGGCCGGGTTGGATTTGGTCAAAAGCCGGTAATCCTTGACCGGCAAGCAGCGGGTTACTGGTGTTCGTCATAATTGTTGGTCTGGAAGGGTGGGTAATCTGTATCTTTTACCACCCTAACCTAAATCCCTGACCATCTATCTGGGCGATCGATTGCCGGAGCTTTTTCAGTGGGGTGTGGGGTGTGGGGTGTAGGGTGTAGGGTGTGGGCTTCGGCCGTGAGCTCAGCCGAACGGGTGTGGGGTGTGGGGTGTGGGGTGTAGGGAAAGAAACCTCTTTCATCTGTGGGGGTGAAAATTTTTTCATTGGGACTGCCTCTGTTGATCAAAGATAAGCAAACATTATCTATTGACTGCAAAAACTTGAGAATATTTAAATTAACATTCCGCAATATTTACAAATTCTTAAGAATTAATTGAGAAAGATTTTTATTTAACAACGATGTTACAAGGGTTACAGCGATTTGATAGAATTTCAGAATGGGTCATTCTGTGCTTTTTTGGGCAGCAATGGTTGAAACCCTTGCCACACCTAGAAGGTGATCCTAATTAAGACGGTCAAATCAGTCAATTTCACCCATAACGATGATCTTTTTTTTGTGTAGTTTTATTGCAAAAAAAAAGTTTTTTTGACAAAAAGCACAAAGTATGATAGTACCCAACGTATTTCTGGCTGCGAGTAATTATTGTAGAGGGGGAGAAAGGAGAAGGGAGAGGGGAGAATAAATAAAAATAATCTCCCTACCCCACACCCTGTCCCTAGGAAAAACTTCTTCAGCAAACCCTAGTTAAGGCCTGCTCGATTCTCTGACTATCGAGGGAGCGGCCGATAAAGACCAAGCGGGTTTGCCGCATTTCCGTGGATTGCCAGGGTCGGTCGAAGAAAGAATCAAAACGATCGCCGACTCCCTGTAACACCATACGCATCGGTTTATTGGCCACGTTAACAAATCCCTTGACCCGATAGATTTCTTCTCGGGCCACCAATTCTTTGAGCCGTTGGGTCAAAATTCGGGCATCTACGGGAGAATCGAGGCAAAACTGCACAGAATTGATATCCTCATCGTGATCGTGTTCTTCCTCGTGATCATGATGACTAGGACGACTAGCTAAATCATCCTCGACGGCGGCATTAAATCCCAATAGCACATCGGGGCTAATTTGTCCATCAGCACAAGTAACTATTTTGACCGTCGATCGCAGTTGTGTTTTCAGCCAATTAATAATTTTTTCTAATTCAATTTCACTGATTAGATCGGTTTTAGTTAAGAGTACCAGGTCAGCGCAGGCTAACTGATCCTCAAATAACTCCTCAATGGGCGTTTCGTGTTCTAAATTGGGGTCTGCTTGCCTTTGTGCCGTTAAAGCGTCCAAATCCGCCACCAGACGACCCCTAGCGACAGCAAAACCATCCACCACGGTGATTACTCCGTCCACCGTCGCACCGTTGCGGATTTCTGGCCAGCGAAAAGCTTGAACCAGAGGTTTAGGTAAAGCTAATCCTGAAGTTTCGATCAGCATACAATCCAACTGTTGCCGTCGCTCCAGCAATTTCTGCATGGTGGGGAGAAATTCTTCCTGTACGGTGCAGCACAGACAACCGTTGGTCAGTTCCACAATATTATCGTTGGGGTTGTCATCGCAGGTCTGACAACTTTTCAATAAATCACCATCAATTCCCACTTCTCCGAATTCATTGACCATAACGGCCACCCGTCGGCCTTGATTATTTTGCAGTAGATGACGGATGAGGGTAGTTTTTCCCGCACCCAGAAAACCCGTGATCACAGTAACTGGAATTTT